>JANPGT010000484.1:0-8952 GCA_031424135.1 Chitinophagaceae bacterium | reverse complement strand
CCTGCCCGAGCGCCTGCGGCAACCGGATAGTTAAAAAACAGGCCGCTGCGGTAATTTGCCTTTTGAGGCGCAAATAAGCTGTAAATTTGCCGCTTATAGACTGAAATATATGGAAGAAGGAAAACGTCAAAAACAGGTTGCGGGGCTATTGCATGAATACATGACGGATATTTTTCAGCGTTTGGGGTTAAGCATGCTCAATGGGGGTATGGTATCCATTTCGTCTGTTAAAATAACGCCTGATTTACTGGAAGCAAGGGTATACCTCAGTTTTTTCCAGGTAAAAGACAGTGAAGCGGCCCTTAAGAAAATAGATGACCGTGCCTGGGAAATCAAAAAGGAACTGGTGAGCCGGATAAAGCACCAGCTGCGCCGGGTTCCGGAAATCAGGTATTTTGTAGACGATACCCTGGACAATGTGTTTAAAATGGAAGAACTGTTTAAGAAGATTAATGAAGAGAAGAAGGAGGAATAGGGGAAGAAGCTGTCAGCCTCCAGCTGTGAGCTATGAGCCGGCGTGCGTTCAGATAGAAAAGCTTTTAATAGTGGATAAATCCTGACGGCTGTGGCAAAAAGGTAATTTTCAAGTGTACAGTATACATGATATCTAATAACTCTAATTTGTTAATAGCTTATAGCTGGTTTCTTACTGCTCACAGCTCATAGCTCACCGCTCATAGCCTCTATATGAACTTCCTCTTTGCCTGGCGCTATTTTAATGCAAAAAAATCTACCAATGCCATCAATATTATTGCATGGGTAAGTGTAGTGGCCATGGGCGTTGGTTCTGCCGCATTGATTATTTTACTGAGCGTTTTCAATGGGTTTGAAGACCTGGTGAAATCTTTATACGCCGATTTTTATACAGACCTGAAAGTATCACCGGCTTCCGGCAAATTCTTACAACTCAGCGATCAGCAAAAACAAAAAATAGCCAGTTGGCCCGGCGTAAGTGCCGTCTCTTACACCATAGAAGAAAAAGCCATGGTGCAGAACGGCGATTACCCGGCGCTGGTATTGGTGAAGGGCGTTGATGAACATTACCAGCAGGTAAACAATGTAGCGGGCAGACTGGTAAGAGGCAAGTTTTTACTGGGCGATGCTGAAAAGCCGGCCATGGTGATGGGGGTAGGCGTAGAAAATGCACTGGGTGTACAAAGCGACCGTTCTATATTGCCCATGACCGTATACCTGCCGCGTAAAGGAATGGGCGGCGTTGAGTCCGGCGACCTGCAACAATCTTTAAGCGCTGATAATATTGCCGCTTCCGGTGCCTTTGCCATTCAGCAGGATTTTGACAATAACTACGTGATTACCAACCTGGGTTTTGTACAGCGAATGCTGGGGCTGCAGCCCAATGAATATGGCGCTGTAGAAATAGCCATTGCAGATAAAGAACAATCCACCCAATTGCAGGAAGGTTTACAGCAGCTGCTGGGTAAGAACTATACGGTACAAACCATGTACCAGCAAAACCGCAGCCTGTATACCACCATGCGCAATGAGAAATGGTTCATTTTTGTACTGCTTTCTTTTATACTGGTAGTAGCCGCGTTTACCATGATTGGCGCCCTGACCATGCTGGTATTGGAAAAACAAAAAGACATTCAGATATTAAAAGCCATGGGAAGCAGCAGCTACCAGGTGCAGAAAATATTTTTGAGCGAGGGCTTGCTGCTGGCGGTGATTGGCGGCGTGGGTGGTGTTTTGCTGGCATTTATCATTGGCTTTCTGCAGGTGAAACTGAAATTGATAAAACTGCAGGGCAGTACCTTCCTCATAGATCATTACCCCATTAAATTTTTAGCTACGGATGTACTGTTGGTATTTGTAACAGTAGTGCTCATTGCCGTTATTGCTTCCTGGTTTCCTTCAAGAAGAGCGGCGCTGCAGCCTATAGCGTTGAAGAGCTAATTCCTTTTATGCGGGATTTCTTTTTGATTTTGTCTTGTGGCGTGGCGGTCTGGGATATTACGACGGGCTTCACCCGTCGTTGAGATATGTCGCCCTTTCAGGGCTTATGCAGCCCTGAAAGGGCGACATGTTTACAGCCTGGGGTGCAAGCCCCTGGAAACAAATGCGAGGGTTTTAACAACCCTGCCGGTACCCAAAAAACAAAAAACCGCCTGTCTAAAGCGGTTTTGAAATATCTATTGATGTTTTTTTAATAGTCACCCAAAGTTTCCGGCAATTGGGCCAGGGCTTTTGCCAGCTGATCATCATTGGGAGCAATGCCATGCCATTCGTGATGTCCTTCCATAAAGTCTACACCTGCACCCATGGCTGTTTTCATTAATATAACAATGGGCTTGCCTTTGCCTACAAAGGTTTTGGCTTTTTCAAGTGCGTCTGCTACAGCGTTTACGTCGTTGCCTTTTTCAAGGTGAATGACTTCCCAGCCAAAAGCAGCAAATTTTATATCCAGGTTGCCCAGGTTCATTACATGTTCGGTAGTACCATCAATCTGCTGGCCGTTCCAGTCGATGGTGGAAATAAGGTTATCTACCTTGTGGTGAGCGGCAAAAAGGATGGCTTCCCAATTCTGGCCTTCGTCCAGTTCTCCGTCTCCGTGAAGTGAGAATACTACGTTTTTCTCATTATTGAGTTTTTTGGCCAAAGCAGCGCCAATGGCCACGCTCATGCCTTGTCCCAGCGAGCCAGACGCTACACGGATACCGGGCAGGTGCTCATGTGTTGCAGGGTGGCCCTGCAAGCGGCTGTTTAGTTTGCGGAAGGTAGACAGTTCTTTTATATCAAAATAGCCGGAACGGGCCAGGGTGGAGTAAAAAACAGGTGAAATATGGCCGTTTGAGAGGAAGAATACATCTTCATTGGTGGCGTTCATATTAAACTGCGGATTGTGTTTCAACACTTTAAAATACAGGGCAGTAAAATAATCTGCGCAGCCCAAAGAACCCCCGGGATGCCCACTGGCAGCGCCGTGTACCATACGAACAATATCTCTGCGGATTTGGGTAGCAATGTCTTTCAGTTCGGCCATAAAAAATGATTTCTTGAATGGCGGCAAAGCTAACTGAAATTTAAAAAGAAAATTGAATTTGCGCTAAACTTTTCCTTAGAAATTAAGTCAGGTGCAGGCACCCTGGCCGACCTGTCCGGAAAGATTATAATTCAAAAAGATAAGGTATCTTGCAGCCCGGAACAGGGTTAAGACGATGTTAGTAGCTGTGGAAATATTTATTCAGAACACCTAATCCATTTTAATGTTTGACATTATACTTTGCATAGCGATAGCTTTTTCTATCACCTATTTGTCAATACCGGTTATTATTTTTGTTGCCAACAGTAAAAAGCTATACGACGTGCCGGATGCACGTAAAATTCACGATGCCCCTATTCCATCATTGGGAGGTTTGGGCATTTTCGCTGGTTTTGTGATGGCTTCTCTCACCATCATTCCTTTTACCGATGCCGCCGACTTTCAATATTTTTTTGCCGCTTTTTTCGTGATATTTTTTCTTGGACTGAAAGATGATATTCTTGATATCAGCCCTGTCAAAAAATTCATTGGCCAGGTACTGGCAGCTTTCCTGATTATATACAAAGGCAATATTCAGATTCAGAGCATGCACGGCTTTATGGGCATTGACCAGTTGCCGCCTATGTTCAGCCTTATTTTTACTTACCTCACCATTATCGTTATCATCAATTCTTTTAATCTTATAGACGGTGTAGATGGTTTGGCGGGCAGTCTTGCTTTAATGGCAGCTACCATTTTTGGGACCTATTTCTATATGGTAGACATGTTGCCCTACGCTATTTTATCTTTTGCTACTGCGGGCAGCCTGGTCGCTTTCTTAATTTTTAATTTTCAACCGGCTAAAATATTTATGGGCGATACGGGCTCTTTGCTGCTGGGGCTTATCAACTCCATACTGGTAATAAAGTTTATTAATGTGGTCAACCTGCCGGATACTGCCATGCCCATCCAGGCAGGGCCGGCAATGGGCTTTGCTATATTAATGATTCCGCTGCTGGACACGTTGCGGGTATTTGGAATACGCATTGCCAACCGCCGCTCTCCCTTTAGTCCAGACAGGAACCATATACATCATATTCTGCTGGACAGGGGGTTGTCTCACCGCACCATTACCCTTGCACTGGTGAGTGTAAACCTGGTGGTTATCATAGCTGTGTATATGCTGCGTTCTGTTGATTGTACCTGGCTGATACTCGGTATTTTCGCCCTCTTTTTTACTGCTATAGCTATTTTATATTATGGCCGCAGCCGCAAGCGTTTATTTGTTGCCAAACCTGCAGACAATAAAATGCAGGGCTCCTCAAAGATTGTTTCTATTACAAAAGACGCCGTGTACGAACAGAAATAATACAGCCGCAGCGCTTGAAGTGATTTTTTAGCCAGTATTTGATGAGTGAACACTGCAGCCCAAACGGGGCTCCACGTAATTTTACAAACTATTTACAATCATAACCCATGTCATTTAGGGGAAGGTTTATTAGCTTTGCAGCCGTTTAAACACAATCTATTATGTCAGAAGCATTAGGTAAAATTTTAGCCGGAACAGAAGACACCATGAAGAAAGCCATCAGCCACCTGGAAGCAGAGCTGGTGAAAGTAAGGGCAGGCAAAGCCAACCCCAATATGCTGGATGGAATTATGGTAGATTATTACGGCAGTCCCACCCCCCTTAGCCAGATTGGCAATATTTCTGTGCTGGATGCAAGAACCCTGTCTATTCAGCCCTGGGAAAAGAATATGCTGCAGCCAATGGAGAAAGCTATTATGGCTTCCAATATTGGCATTACACCCCAAAACGATGGTATGAATATCCGCTTGTTTTTACCACCTCTTACAGAGGAAAGAAGGAAAGAACTGGTAAAAAGAGCCAACGGAGAAGGTGAGCAGTCCAGGGTGGCCATCCGCAGCATACGCAGGGAAGCAATTGAAGGCATTAAAAAATTGCAGAAAGACGGGTTAAGCGAAGATGCGGGTAAAGATGCCGAAAAAGATATTCAGAACAGTACCGATAAATATATTTCACTGATTGACAAACACCTTGTGCAAAAAGAAAAAGAAATAATGGCGGTGTAACCGGTGGGGGTAGGTGTTCAAATACTATTACAAGGGTCATCTTGCAAAAGATGGCCTTTTTTATTGCTGGTATTATTGCTGAGAAGGCGGGTGTTTATTTAGTGGGGATGCTGCCGCCGCCGCCTGCCTCCAGCAAAATAGTTCTCACCAGGTCTGGTCTTTGCCATCTTACCAGGTGCCCCACACCCGGTAGTGAAATAAAAGCTGCGTTCTTGCCTGCCAGCACCTTCCTGGCAAAAGCAAGGTTTGCAGGATACACTGTTTCATCTGCTTCACCCTGTACTGCGGTTATTGGTACCGTTAGTTGCTGCCAGTGCGGCAATAATTGCTGCAGCTCTTTTACATGGGTATACTTTTCATTGGTGGCTGTTCTGAAGAAACGTGGCAGCATCCATTTCAGCGGCCCGCGGTGCACATATTTATTGAACCAGAAAAATTTTTCATGGTCGGGGTCAATGGCGGCCGCCAGCAGCAGCACATGATAAAATGCCTCCGGGTGGTTGATGGCTATTTTGGCAGCAATAGGCCCCCCGTAAGAACTGCCCATCACAATTCCCTTTGTATGAGACCGGTTTAGACGCAGGGCTTCGTAAATGGCTACAGACTGCAGCTCAATACTGGTAACGGCTTTTCGTTTTCCTTTAAATGTAGATTTGCCGTAACCCGGGCGGTCAACCGAAATAACCTGGAAGCGGGTTTTTATCAATGAATCGTCCAGCAGGTTCCGGCTGCCATACCAGGCGCCCGGAGCACCGTGTATGATCAGCAGCGGTGGCAGCGTGTCTGCACCTGCAACGGCGCAGAATAGTTTTACAGAGTCATTCTGAATGGTAAAGTAAGTGGGCCGGGGTTTGTCTTTGTAATATTCCCTTAGCTGCTTATCTGTTTTTACAAAGCGGCGGAAACATCCGGTGCAACAGGTAACGATAAGAATGATTGATAAAAAGAACCGCATGGCACAAATTAAATCATCTCCCGGATTATCCGCGCCGGGCTGGAACCAATACTGTCCTGAAAATATTTCTTCCCTGTTTGGTTAGACCGTTCATGACCAATGCGCAGAAAAGACATTTTGCGATTGAAGTCCAAATTTTTAGGACGGATTACTGCTGCGGGAGAGGCGGGTAATTTACAAAGGGTAAAAGCATTTTCTGTGTTACAAAATGGTCTAAGGGCACAATTTGTGAAGTCTCAATTATTTTCAGGTTAGGTAGTATAAAGCAGATTGTGTAAACAGTTTTAATGGTCTTTCTAAGAGCTCCTGCCGGGCTATAATATGATGCATCTAACATGAAAGTGAAAGCTGGTATTATACAGCCCTGAAAAGGCGGCATAGTTTGAGCGATGGGTGCAGCCCATCGCGGTTGAGCTATCATACATTCACGCGTATACCATGTATGGCCGCACTCATTTCTTTTATCAGCGAAGGATCTTTTTCAATGGCATTGCCTATCACCAGCACATCGGCGCCGGCTTTGCAATTGCGGTAAGCTCTTTCGGGGTCGGTAATGCCGCCGCCAACAATCAGGGGAATCTCAATGGTTTGGGCCACTTTTTCAATCATACTTTCAGAGATAGGCCTCTTGGCGCCGCTGCCAGCATCCATATAAATCACTTTCATGCCCAGCATTTCACCGGCCATGGCGGTGCACATAGCAATTTCGTTCTTGTCTGCCGGAACCGGGGCCGCATTGCTGATGTACGAGACAGTGGTAGGAGCGCCACCGTCAATAACCATATAGCCGGTAGAAATAATTTCCAGTCCGCTTTGTTTTACGGCTGCTGCCGAAATTACATGCTGGCCAATCAGCAATTCCGGGTTGCGCCCCGAAATCAACGATAGGTACAGCAGTGCATCTGCATGCACCGAAATCTGTGAAGGGCTGCCGGGGAAAAGGATGGTGGGAATAGTGCAATGCTGTTTGATGCGTTGTACTACTTTGTCCAGGTGGTTTGAAATAACCAGGCTGCCACCTACAAACAAATAATCAACTTTGGCCTCAGAGGCCAGCCGGGTAAGCTGATCGATATATTCCTCATCTACCTTGTCTGTGTCTAAAAGCACGGCAAAGGATTTTTGTCCTTTGGCTTTCCTTTCCTGTAATTGCTGATACAAACGCGTCTTCATCAGGCTATTGTTCCTTGTATTGCAAAAATGCAAAAACTTTTCCAAAAGGGCTTAACTTTTAAACCTTTACACATTTATAGGGTTTTTCCGGTGGCCGGAACGTATTTCCTGCGTTTGAACCATTGAACCACGGGGCAAGGAAGCTCAGGGGTTTCACAGGGGGGTATGAAAACCAATATTGTCAGAACAGGTCTTTGCCAGTGCCACATAAAAGCATATCGCCATGTTACCCCCTGCCCCGGTGCCTCCGCGGTTCAGTTTGAAAAGCCATTATTGATGGCTGTTAGTCGCCCCAAAAGGATGTTTTCATGCAAAACCGCGCCCCGCTGCATTATGGCAGTTTTTTAAGGGTAGTTGACGCTGTATAAATTAAGGGGTAACTACTAATTATAGTTTTTTCTGATCAATTCCAAAATTTTTTTGCTGCTTTTTTACGCCTTAAAGGGGTAAAAATCAAGAGATGCACTGCCAGCGTGCATTACCAAATTGTTAACCGTTTTTTCCACACACTGTGCGTATCTAGGCCATGTAAATATGGTTTGCAAAAGATATTTTCGTTTTCCTCTTGTTTTACTAACCAGGAAACTTTTCTCCAATGACAAATAAAAAGCAACCCACAAAAGGTCTTGCATTCAACCGCAGGTTCACCAAAGAAGACGTAAGCGTATTCGACCAGTTTCAGTACGATTACCGTACCTCTGTTATCCGTAACCCCAGCGGGGAAGTGGTATTTGAAATGAATAATGTGGAAGTGCCTAAACAATGGAGCCAGATAGCTACCGATATTCTTGCACAAAAATATTTCCGTAAAGCCGGCGTACCCCAGCCCGATGGTTCTACCGGCCGCGAAACCTCGGCTAAACAGGTAGCACACCGTATGGCCAATTGCTGGAAAGTATGGGGAGACCGCTATAATTATTTTGCTTCCGAAAAGGACGCTACCGTTTTTTACGATGAGCTGGTCTACAGCATTTTAAACCAGGCCTGTGTACCCAACAGCCCGCAATGGTTTAACACCGGTTTGTATGAGAGTTATGGTATTTCAGGAAAACCACAGGGCCATTATTTTGTAGATGCCCATGACGGACAATTGAAAAAATCAACCTCTGCTTATGAGCGTCCGCAACCGCATGCCTGCTTTATATTGAGTGTTACTGATGATTTGGTAAACGATGGCGGCATTATGGACCTGTGGGTACGCGAAGCCAGGATTTTTAAATACGGCAGCGGGGTAGGTACCAACTACTCCAACATCCGCGCAGAGGGTGAAAAATTGAGCGGCGGTGGTACCTCTTCAGGCCTCATGAGTTTCCTGAAAATTGGTGACCGCGCAGCGGGCGCTATCAAAAGCGGTGGTACTACCCGCCGGGCCGCCAAAATGGTTTGCCTGGATTTGGATCACCCCGAAGTGCTGAATTTCATTGACTGGAAAGTGGAAGAGGAGAAGAAGGTAGCTGCACTGATTGAAGCAGGTTACAGCAGCGATTATGAAGGAGAAGCTTACAGAACAGTAAGCGGTCAGAATTCCAACAACTCTGTACGCATACCCAATTCATTTTTTGAGAAACTGGAAAAGAACGAAGACTGGGAATTAAAAGCAAGATCAGATGGAAGGGTAATGAAGAAACTGCCCGCCCGCGAACTATGGAATAAAATTGCCTATGCCGCCTGGCGTTGTGCAGACCCCGGAACACAATATGATACTACCATTAACGAGTGGCATACCTGCCCCGAAGGTGGTCCTATCCGT
>JANPGT010000483.1:0-1781 GCA_031424135.1 Chitinophagaceae bacterium | reverse complement strand
TTCGGATAGAAAAGGCACTGTTTTTATCCATGAAGGAAAATGTCCCCCGGCATCTTTCTGGTAAAAACCTTTATCGGCTATGCCATTAGGATTTCTTTTCAAAGACAGGGGCCTGTTTTTTAAATAAGGCAGTATCACCGGTGCTATTTTTTCATAATAGTCGATGAGCGCACCCTTTGTTATCTTTTCCTTTGGCCAGTAAATTTTGGTAAGATTGGTCAGCTGCAGGCTATGACCGTTTAGTTTTACTGTTTTTTCTTTTTCAGTATCCATAATGCTCGGTGATGAGGATGATTTTTTTGAATCAGGCAGCTCATTGGCCTCGTTTACTTCTGCTGCTTTTTTGTCGGTCCGCAGGCCCATGTACACAGGATGCCGCAACATACCATCGGCAGTACGCTCTGTAAATTTTACCTGGCATACCAACACCGGCTTTACCCAGGTAACCGGCATATTTACTTTAATTTTTTCTTTAAAAGGAGAGGTGGCAGTAACCAGCGGCTGGAGTTTGGTCCATAGATCTTTTAGTGTCTTGTCTGTGAAGCCTGTGCCGGTATGGCCGGTATACCTGAGTTGTTGTCCTTTTTTTGTTGCCAGTATCAGTGCGCCAAAGTGCTTTCGGCTTCCTTTGGGTTGGGTAAAGCCGGCTATCACTGCTTCGCTGCTGTTATGGTGCTTTATTTTCAACCAATCGGTGTTTCTTACACCACTCTGATAAGTACTATCTGCCTTCTTGGCAATAATACCTTCCAAATCCATGGCTACTGCTTTTTCAAAAAAGGGAATACCGTTGGTTTTAATATGATCGCAGTATTGAACGACGCTGTCCTTGCTGGACGGCAGCGCTTTTTTAAGCAGCGCTTTTCTTTGCAGCAAGGGAATATCCCGGGTGTCCTTGCCATCCAGTGAAAGCAGGTCGAACACATAATACAAAATCCTGTATTCCGGGTGTTCATCATATTGCTGCAATAGCTGGAAGCTGGGTTTGCCTTCTTTGTCCAGCACTACTATTTCTCCATCGATGACCATTTTGTGGGGCATGGCTTCCAGCGCACTGGTAACAACAGGATATTTATCAATAAAAGACAGCCCGTTCCTGGAGTATAATTTCAGGTCCTTTCCGCCACACTCAGCAATGGCGCGGTAGCCATCCCATTTAATTTCAAAAATCCAGTCTTTGTCGTTAAACGGGTCTTTAGCCGGCGTAGCCAGCATGGGTTTGTAGAATTGCGTTAATTTCTTATACCCTGAGAACTGGGCGGCCAGCTTTTTTTTATAGGAGGGAGCTGGTTCGGAAACGGGGGCTGCTTTAACTTTCGCAGGTGCTTTATATTTATCGGGGTTGAAGGGCTTGCTGCTGGCAAACTCATCTTTGTGCTTGATGAGCAGCCAGTTTTTGGGATCTTTTTTTAATTGCACCAGTACAAATTCTCCGTTCAATTTTTTACCCTTTAGCCGGAATTTCAGTTCGCCTTTATTTAACCAGTCCGTTGCCTGTTTGTCTGTGAGCGCTTTCCCCTTTTCATCTATTGGCGTATAGACGCCCTTGTCCCATATGGCTACTGTTCCCGCGCCATAATTGCCCTTGGGGATGTTGCCATGGAAATTGTAGTACGAAACAGGATGATCTTCTACCTGTACGGCCAGCCGCTTGTCCGCGCTGTTCATAGAAGGACCCTTAGGTACAGCCCAGCTTTTTAATACACCATTCAATTGCAGCCTGAAATCATAATGCAGGTGCGAGGCATCATGCCGCTGCACTACAAACCGGTGGCTCGGAG
>JANPGT010000482.1:0-3441 GCA_031424135.1 Chitinophagaceae bacterium | reverse complement strand
CCAAATCCTGCTTGGGCAGTTTGCCAGTCCCCTGATACTTATTTTGATCGTTGCTTCCCTGTCCTCTTTCTACCTGCAGCAACCGAGGGATGGGTTCATTCTGCTGGTCATAATTGTTATAAACGGGTTGATTGGATTTTACCAGGAATGGAAATCTGAAAATATACTGGCGTCCATCAAGAAACTGGTAGTGGATAAATGTACCGTGACCAGGGATGGTAAAACAGTTGAAATATTTTCTGAGGACCTCGTATCGGGGGATATTGTAGTATTGGCTGAAGGCGAAGGAATACCTGCTGATATCCGCTTGCTCCAATCGGTTGGATTCTCCGCCAATGAATTTATGCTCACCGGCGAATCGCTGCCATCTTCTAAAGATCATTTGTATAGGATTGAAAGCAGCAGCCCTGTAGCAGCAAGAAGAAATTCAGTATTTATGGGTACCACCGTGGCAAGAGGGGAAGCCAAAGGTGTTGTTTTTGCTACGGGTATGCAAACGGAGATTGGAAAAATAAGTTCTTCTTCACAGAAAATAAAATCTACGGATGCGCCCATTCAAACGGAAATTAAAGATGTAGCCAAAAAGCTTACATATGCTACATTAATCATCGGCGCATTACTTTTCGGTACCCGCTTACTATTGCACGACGCTGTGGCCGTGGCGCTGGTATTTGCTATCAGCGTAGCAGCAGCGATGGTCCCGGAAGGATTACCAGCCCAGATTTCTATGGCATTGGCCCTTGCCGTGGGAAGACTGGCAAAGAGAAAAGCCATCGTAAAAAAAATCGCTTCCGCACAGACTTTGGGTTCGGCTACAGTGATTGCCTCTGATAAAACCGGTACCATTACCAAAAATGAAATGACGATTACCGGCTGTCATTTCAACGGAAGAACGTTTTCGGTTTCAGGATTGGGCTATATGCCCAAAGGTGAAATTATTGATGCGCACGGACAGGTGCTGATAAAGGAATCCATTGGGGATATGAAAGCCTGTTTCTTATCTGGTTTTTTATCTTCTACCGGCAAAATAAGCCCTCCGGATAAATACCATCCTGACTGGTATTGTATTGGTGACCCGACCGAAGCTTCTTTTGCCGCCTTGGCCATGAAGGCCGGATTCAGTCTGGAAGAGGTAAATAATGATTACACTGTGGTTCAATCTTTCGGTTTTGATTCATTCCGGAAAAGAGCGGCGATTATCCGGCAACACCATAAAAAGATCATTTTTTTGTAAAAGGGTCTTTGGAGACTGTCCTTGCAGCTTCCACAAAAATTATTTCCAATGGCAATATACAGGCCCTGGAGGAAACACAAAAACAGGAAATACTGTCCATGTCTGCCGCCTTTGCAGAAAATGCGTTAAGGATTATTGCCATTGGGTATAAAGATCTGGACAGCAGGGATAATTATACGGTGGAAGAAGCCGAACAGGATTTGATTTTTGCGGGTTTTGTAACCATGTTTGACCCGCCGCATGAGGAAGTAAGGGAGGCGCTTGCATCTGTTTTCAAAGCGCATATGAAAGTATTCATGATTACTGGTGACAATGAAATAACGGCAAAGGCGATTGCCAAAAATATCGGCTTGATGAATGCAGACAATGCCTTCCCGGTGGTCATTAACGGGACGGATTTGCAAAGCCTGGGCGATGAGCAACTGAACACCGTTTTCCGGAACCGGGCGGTTATTTTCTCAAGGGTATCGCCTGATGATAAGTTCCGCATTGTTGATTTACTGGTAAAGCAGGGTGAAATTGTAGCGGTAACCGGTGATGGTGTGAACGATACGCTGAGCCTTAAGCGGGCTGATATCGGGATTGCCATGGGTAAAAGTGGCTCCAAAGTGGCACAGGAAGCCGCCAGCATGATATTACTAGATGATAATTTTTCTACCATCGTTGTTGCGGTAAAGGAAGGCCGTACCATTTTCAGGAACCTGGAAAAAACAATCAAAACAAATCTTTCCTCCAATATAGCTGAACTTACCTGCGTGCTCTTTGGGTTTGCAGGTGCCTTCCTGGGCATTGCAACTCCAATACTGGCAGTGCAGATTTTATTGATTGATATGGTGGGCGAAATGTTCCCGCTTATTATGCTTACCTATGATCCCCCGGAAAAAGCCTTGATGGAGGATCCTCCCCGCAATCCCAGGGATAAAATACTGACTGGGGATACCATGAAGGGAATCGTTTTTAACGGTACAGTAATGGGCCTGGTCGCCTACGGAGCTTTCCTGCTATCATTTTTTCATAATCACCATCTTTCCAATCACTATGAAAAGGCCATTACGGTGACCTTTATTTCCATCATTTTTAGTCAATATGCCAACCTGCTTTCGGGCCGGACTTATGGTCCTGCTTTGGGAAAATATGTTTTCTCCAACCGCCATCTGCTATGGGCATTTTTATTGTCTGTTTCCTGTATACTGCTGATTGTTTATGTACCTGCACTGAATCTTTATGTTCATACTTCGCCGCTGCTGGCCGTAGATTGGTTATTCCCCCTGGCTGCAGCAGCCATTTGCATGGTCATCTATGAAGTCAGAAAAAAGATACTGTCTGTGCGCAGGCAACAGCATACGCAAGCCGGTAAGCCTTCAACGGCATAATGTGCGAATGATACAATGTTTTTCTTTAATTGTATAACCCGGTGGGCAATTTATAAGCCTACCTTTTGTGCTTCCCGGGAATTTCAGCACCCAAACAAACAATACTGTAAATCAGTTAAAAAATTCAATTATGGAAAAGGTTTTAAAACTTGTATGGGTGGTTGTATTAGGTACTGTGTTTGTATCCTGCCAGTCCAGTGCAAATGTTACACAAATACTTTCAAAAGAGGATACGAGGAAAGAGATAATGGACAGCATAGCTCATAACAGCAGTATGGCCAAAGAAATGATGCAGTCAATGGCTACGGGTGACAGTGGTATGGCGATGATGCAGGACCATCAGAAAATGATGATGCAGAATCCCGGGACAATGATGAAATTGATGAAAGATAACCCTGGTATGATGAAGGGTATGATGTCGGCCATGATGGAAACAGCTAAAGCCGATACAACGATGATGGCCGGGATGTGTAAAATGATGATGGATGACCCGCAAATGAATGAAATGATGAAAAAAATGAATGGTAATAGTATGGACATGAAGATGCAGGGTCCCGATAAGAAAATGCACCAATAAATTATTTATCTAAAAATCAGGATTATGATGGACCATAATAACGGTAGCTATTATTTTGGCGGTATGCATATTGGGTGGTGGATAATAATCGTGGTGATTGCGGTAGTAGTGGCAGCTGTTGTTTTGCGTTCAAGGAAACAGCAATGATCAGGTATATCACAAAAGACAGTCACCCTGGCGACCGCTGGGGATTGCCTGGATTAATCGGTTTGGGCCATCTATTACTTTAATAAAATAAATGTATCAGGGTTTTTCAG
>JANPGT010000481.1:0-9277 GCA_031424135.1 Chitinophagaceae bacterium | reverse complement strand
AAAAAGCAATGGTTGTATCCATTGCTTTTTTACTGAGTAGAATATAAGTCAGCCCTTTACATAAAACTGTCGGCGTCGCGGTAGGCTTTGATAAGTGCCAGTTCTCCTTCTTTGCCTGGTTTTGCATTGCCATGTTCCATTCCCAATACACCTTTGTAGCCCTTGCTGTAAATATGCTTAAAAATATTTTTATACTGCATTTCACCGGTGCCCGGCTCATTGCGGCCCGGGTTATCGCCTATCTGAAAATAGGCCACTTCATCGTAAGCCCAGTTTATATGATTAATAATGTTGCCGGTATTCTTTTGAATATGATACATATCAAACAATATTTTGCAGGAAGGGCTGTTTACCCCCTTGCAGATGGCATAAGCCTGGTCTGTGCTGCGCAAAAACAAATCGGGCGTATCGCTCAATGGTTCCAGCACCATAATTATTCCATGCGGTTCTAAAATTTCAACCCCTTTTCTCAACGCCATAATAACATTTGCAGTCTGAATTCCTTCAGGAAGACGGCGTTCAAAATCGCCCGGTACAACAGTGGTTAATTTTCCTCCGCAGCGTTTTGAAACTTCCACTGCATTGCGGCAACCCTTTAAAAATATCTCTACGTATTCCTGTTTGCCTGCGGTGAGCGTATTGGCCCCATTGCCTCCTTTATCCAGCACAAAAACACCCATCGCCATTCCAAGTTTGGCAAGTGTATCGCCAATTTTTTGTTGTTCATCGGGTGTTCGCCTGCTCATACCATTGTCTTCAATAGATCTAAAGCCCTGCTCATACCCAAATTTTATCTGATCTATGAAATCTGCACCTGCGCTGTTTTTAAACATACCGTCATGAAAGCCATAATTCATGTGAAAAGGTGTCTCCGCTGCGGGTATGTTTTGCTGTTTATTGCTGGCCAGAACAGCTTGTGAAGTAAAAAGGGCGCCGCCGGCCAGTAAAGATTGCTGCATAAATTTTCTGCGTTGCATGGTATCGTTGGTTTATGCGTTAAATTTACCGGAATTCAATTGTAAAAAACAAAATATTGTTGCGGCTTTATTCTTTTACAGCTATATGCCTGCTTGCTTTCTCTCTCAGCCATGCGCAGCTGCAGCGGCGGTCTTTTACCCAACCAAAAATGGGTTCCCCCTTTACCATTATTGTGTACACGCATGATTCCGCCGAAGCATCCATTGCAGCTGCAGGCGCTTTTGCCCTGGTAGATTCGCTGGTCAATATATTCAGCGATTATATTGACAGCAGCGAGTTAAACCGGCTCTGCGCCAGCGGCGGCAGCAACAGACCACCCTTTCGCTGTTCAACAGTCCTTTTTGATATTTTGATGCAATCTGCTGCTGCGTGGAAGACAAGTGAAGGCCGGTTCGATATCACCCTGGGACCAGTTACCAGGTTGTGGCGAAAAGCAAGAAAGGAAAAAAAGTTTCCTGAAGCTGCTATTGTGCAGCAGCAACTGGCCCTTACCGGTTTCAAAAAAATACTATTGGATACCGTACTGCATACCGCGCATTTGCAACAGGCGGGCATGCAGCTGGATTTGGGAGGAATAGCCCAGGGCTATATTGCCCAACAGGTAATCAACTACCTCAGCAGCCTGCACATAGAAAACGCACTGGTAGATGTAAGTGGTGATATTGTGTGCAGGGGGAAACCGCCGGGCACCAATGGCTGGACAATTGCAGTCAATTTTCCGGAAAGCGGTGCAGCACTATTGCCAAAGCAGCTGCTCATCAGCAATACCGCTGTTACCACCTCGGGCGATGTATACCAATATATAGAACATGAAGGCAAAAGGTATTCGCATATCATAGATCCTGCTACAGGGTATGGCATCACTTCTCAACGCAATGTAACGGTGATTGCCGCAGATGGCACCCTGGCCGACTGGCTTACTAAAGCGTGCAGCCTTTTGCCGCTTGCCAAAGCAAAAAAACTGGCCCATCAGCTGCATGCAGCAGTGTTGATCACCACCTTACAAAAGGGCAAGCTGGTGGCGCACATGTCTAAAGGATTTGCGGCTTACTGGAAGGCCGGGGACTAAGAGGTGAAAGGAGAAAAAGAGATAAGGGATTGGCCGGAAGCGTTGGCGCGCGCCCATCTCGTGTAAACCAGCATGTTAAATAGTATAACTGCAGCAAAAGAAATCAGCCCCGTCCGAATGGCATGGCCGGACGGGCATCAGCTAAAAAGTACTATCTTGAATTTTCTTTAAATACTTTTACGGTGAAAAAAACAATTGCTTTACTATGCTGCGCAGGCAGTTCCCTCTTTTTATTTGCACAAAATGCGGCCGGCGATTTCAAAACGTACGATCAGACGATACCCGGATCCTCTCTTCATTTTAAAATGGTTCCCATACCTGCAGGCAGTTTCTCCATAGGAAGTCCAGCCGCAGAAAAGGAACGTAATACCGATGAAGGGCCTCAAAAAAAACTGGCTGTTTCAGCTTTCTGGATGGGCGCCTTAGAAGTAAGCCGCGACGAATTTGATGTCTTCTACAAAGATGAAAACACGCCACAGAACACCGCCGACGCAGTTACACGGCCCAGTGCGCAATACGTAGACCTCAGCTGGGGCATGGGCAAAGAAGGCGGCTACCCCGTCAACAGCATGTCGCAGCAAAATGCGCTGATGTATTGCCGTTGGTTGTACACCAAAACAGGTATTTTTTACCGCCTGCCCACAGAAGCAGAATGGGAATATGCCTGCCGTGCCGGCACCACCACTGCTTATTATTTTGGGGACAACGCCACCGACCTGGGCAAATACGCCTGGTTCCTGGACAACAGCAACAATAAGTTTCAGAAATCTGGTCAGAAGCTGCCCAATGCATGGGGCTTATACGATATGCTGGGCAATGTAGCGGAATGGACGCTGGATTATTATGAGAAAGACGCTTTTGAGAAAATGGCAGATAATACCGTTGATCCATCGCCGGTATTTAATACAGCCCGCTACCCCAAAGTGGTGAAAGGAGGTGGCTATGCTGATGAGGCCTGGCAGCTGCGGGTAGCCCACCGCACCAAATCTGATCCTTCCTGGAACAAACGCGACCCGCAGATACCAAAAAGTAAATGGTGGCTCACGGAAGCCGCTTCTGTAGGTTTCCGGTTGCTAAGACCTTTAAAACAACCGACAAAAGAAGAAGCAGAGGTGTTTTTTAAGAAGTACCTGGGGCAGTAAACCACGGAGACACGATGGCACAGGGTTTTCCCGGAGGAATAGACCATTGCCGGCTATATCAGCATCAAACCCAAAACGTATGGCATCATTTTTTTCCTTAATTTAACCCTCCCAAAATACACTCAATCATTAATAAAATAATTACCATGAACAACGATGCTTCTCAGAAAAATCATTCTTCACGCAGGGATTTTGTAAAACAGACCAGCTTACTGGCAGGTGGACTTGCCGCAGCGCCTTTTCTATCAAAGGCCAATTATTTTTCCGGCGCCGATGATACCATTAAAATTGCATTGGTAGGCTGCGGCGGACGTGGTACCGGTGCTGCTATACAGGCACTGTCTACCAACCAGAACCTGAAACTGGTAGCGCTCTGCGATGCATTCCGCGATAACCTGGACAATTGCTATAAAGCATTAACCGCGGATGACATGTCTGAATCTACCGGCAAACCCGGCAATTTCAAGAGCAAGATTGATGTGCCTGAATCCAGGAAATTTACCGGCTTTGACGGATACAAAAAAGCCATTGCACTGGCAGATGTGGTATTACTGGCTACGCCTCCCGGCTTCCGCCCCATACATTTTGAAGAAGCTATTAACCAGAACAAACACGTGTTTATGGAAAAACCAGTGGCTACTGACCCTGCCGGTGTACAGAAAGTACTGGCAGCAGCCGCTATCGCCAAACAAAAGAAATTAAATGTAGTGGTGGGCCTGCAGCGCCATTACCAGAATACCTACCGCGAACTGTTCAAGCGCAAAGACATGATTGGCGATATCACCTCCATGCAGGCATGGTGGAACAACGATGGCGTATGGGTTCGTCCACGCAAAGAAGGCCAGACAGAAATGGAATACCAGATGCGTAACTGGTATTATTTTGTATGGCTCTGCGGTGACCATATCACTGAACAGCATATTCATAACCTGGATGTTATTAACTGGTTTAAAGAAGGCTATCCTGTACGTGCGCAGGGCATGGGCGGCCGCCAGGTGCGCAAAGGGAAAGAGAATGGCGAAATCTTCGACCACCATTATGTAGAATTTGAATATGCCGATGGCAGTATCCTTAACAGCCAGTGCCGCCATATACCCGGCACCATGAGCAAGGTGGATGAATATTTCCAGGGCTCAAAAGGCCGTATCTACTGTAATGCAGGCAAGATTACCGATCTGAAAGGAAACCCTATTTATCAATATCCTTTTGATAAAAAAGGCGAACCCAACCCCTACCAGGTAGAACATGATGAATTGTTTGCTGCCATTGCAAAGGGAGAATACAAGTATGCCGATGCAGAAAATGGCGCCAAAAGCACCATGACTTCCATCTTAGGACGTATGGCTACTTACAGCGGGCAAAAAGTAGAATGGGACAAAGCCATCAACTCAGGGCTTGACCTGCACCCCAAAACCTATGACTGGGCTGCCGCTACGCCAATAGTACCCAATGCAGATGGCTACTACCCTATTGCTGTACCGGGTGTTACAAAATATGTATAGTTCAAAATCAGATAACCCTGAAAAGCCCCGCAGTTTTCGGCTGCGGGGCTTTTTTTTTGCAGTTCCGGAAGTCCATTACAACTTTAAATTAGCTGTCAGCTGAAAAAAGCCGGTGGTATGGTTACCGCTTTGAAGCGGAAAGAAAATACTGAGATCGGGTTCAATCACAAATCTGCCAACTGAATAATATAGATAAAGATTCCCTTCCAGCTGTGTTAATGCAAGCGAATGCGCATCTGTGGTGCTGGCGGTGTTTAGGTTACTGCCTGCATTACCCCTGCCCCCTGCATGACTTTGGCTATGAATAAGTGCATTAACGTTTTTTGAATTGCCTATATAGGGTGACCCTTTCAGCAATGAAAAATAATTATTGGTGCCTGCATTAAGTATAATGGCGGGCAAAAATGATATTGTTCCTGCATTCTTGATATCCAGCGCAAATTCATGCGCAAGACCTGCCAGCAGGTTAATGTCAAATGCCGTCCCTCCTGCACTGTCTTTTCCCCAACCTGCATTCACGGTTAACAATGGTTGCAGCATTTTCTTTTTCAGCCGCAGGCTGCTGTACAATTCATTTTTGATGGGGGAATATGGTACCACTGCAGCGCTTTTATAGAAAAAGTGGGTATAGTTGACCGCTCCATATAATTTCTCATTGTCTTTCTCATAACCGGGCGAAATTGTTGTGAGGAAATTGCCGGAAAAGCGGCCTGTCAAAAAATAAGTCCTGGCAGTAATTTCCAGGCCAGTTTTATGAAAGTAGCTTACCTGGGGCGCGATAAACAGTTGCAGCCTGAAACTATCCGAAGCCGTAATATCGTTAACCGGAACAGTGCTGGTCTGGAAGCCAACGCGAAATGAAGATTTTTCATGAGTACTATCCTGCGACTTACAAACAAAGCAGCAGCCCAACTGCAGCAGCATAATGGTAATGGTTTTCATAATATTGGATTTTGCAACACTATTTGCCACTATTAAACGCATACAGCAGTGCCTGTTATATATCATCACCAGGATTTATTGTTAATGAATGGTTGTTGCAGATTTCGCAGGTACACCGGACACGCTGCAGCACAAATGGCTTTGCTCCACATTTTGCCCCCCAAAGCTGCCCGGGGGCTGAAAAAGAATTAAGACATCCCTAATAAAATGTCCGCATTTTCTATTCAAAAGTGATAAGTTCGCCTCTCAAATACTAAATCATCAACTATGCAGTACAGGCGCTTTGGAAAAACAAACTGGCAGGTGTCAGAAATGGGTTATGGTATGTGGGGACTGGCGGGCTGGACCGGTGCAGATGATAAAGAAATAGACGCTTCCCTGCACAAAGCGGTGGAACTGGGCTGCAATTTTTTTGATACGGCCTGGGGTTATGGTTCCGGCCGTTCAGAACAGATACTTGGCCAGCTGCTGAAAGATTATCCCGGCCAGCAACTGTATGCTGCCACCAAGATTCCACCCAAAAACAGGAAATGGCCTTCCAAACCTGGTTTTAAAATAGAAGATGTTTTTCCGGCAGACTATATTGTTGAATACACTGAGAAAAGCTTGGCCAACCTGGGTGTTGAACAAATTGATCTGCTGCAGTTTCATGTATGGGAAGATGCATGGGCCGGGCAGGATGAATGGAAAACAGCCATTACTAAATTAACCGGGCAGGGCAAAGTTGCTCATTGGGGTATTTCGGTGAACCGTTGGGAGCCGGACAATGCACTCCGTTCGCTGGAAACAAACCTGTTTTCTGCAGTGCAGGTTATCTATAATATTTTTGACCAGAACCCGGAAGATCATTTGTTCCCGCTGTGCAGAAAAGCAGATATCGGCGTAATTGCACGCGTACCTTTTGACGAAGGTACCCTCACGGGTACGCTCAGTTACGATACTGTTTTCCCAAAAGAGGACTGGCGCTCCACTTATTTTGTTCCGGAAAACCTGCAATCAAGTGTTGACCATGCCAATGCTTTAAGGCCATTGATTCCGGCCGGTATGACGATGCCTGAAATGGCACTGCGTTTTATTTTGTCGAACCCCGATGTTGGTACCATAATCCCCGGCATGCGCAAAACCAGGAACGTGTTATCCAATATGGCCACTGCTGATGGTAAGGGACTGCCACAAGATCTACTGCAACAGCTGAAACAGCACAGGTGGGAAAGGCAGCCTACTGATTGGTCGCAATAAGCATTACCGATTCTACAGGGTAATTTCATTCATTTAATATAGCACAGCCCGCAATGCTGAAGATCCCGGCATTTGCATGCAGTAGCCAAAAATGCTGCCGGTAAGCGGCAGCAACGGCATAGCAGTTGCGGCTACTGTCAGCTGAAGTGCGCCTGCTGCGAAGGCACAAAAACACTATCGTTAATTCCCTGTAATTCTAACTGCTTTACAGCAATATTCACTCATACTGGCCGTTGTAGTCACGATTTTCCGGGGAGGCTAATACGCTGCCCTGCTTGCTTAAACTATGTGTTAAATCGTTTATTATTATGAAGTTTTACTTACTGGCCTGCAGTTGCCTGGTGTTTTCGCTTACAAACGCACAAAGCAATAAATTCACTTTTAAACTGGGCGAAGATTACGAACTACCCCGAAAAACAGAAGACCTGGCTTTTTTTGGTAACGATAAAGACGGCATCGTAAACCTGTCTTTAAAAAAAGAGGAACTGAACATTATACGTTTTGATGCAAAAAGCCTGCGCCGCACCAGCGAAAAAATAATAGAACTGGAAAAAGCCTCTAAAAATTTCAATAGCGAGGAAGTGGTTAGAATGGGCAACAATTATTTCTGGCTGCATAGCGACTGGGAAAAAGAGTCAGAGAAAAACACGCTGTACTACGATAAGATAGACGTAGCCACTGGTAAAATAGCAGATATCAACCACAAGCTGTTTGAAACTGGCCGCCTGGGCGGAGAATCAGTAGTAATGACCGGGTTTTACCGGTATAAACTTGATGGCAAATACAAATTTAATTATGATGCGGAAGAAAAGAAATTACTGGTAAGCTACCGCTATCAGCCAGAAGAGAGAAACGATAAGAAAAATTATGATAAAATAGGCCTTCAGGTGTTTGATGAGCACCTCAATAAAATCTGGAGCGGCGATTTTACCATGCCCTATACAGAGGCCATCATGGACAATTCTGATTTCTCGGTAGACGGCAAAGGCAATGCCTACCTGCTGGCGAAAGTGTATGACACCGATGCGCGGAAAGAAAAAGACAAAGCCACCGGCAAGCCCGCCTATCATTTTGAAGTATTGAAATTCAGTAAAGACAGTAAACAGATTGTTCATTCGGCAGTGGCTATTGAGGATTATTACATTAAACAGCCATCACTCATAGAGAATGCCCTGCACGATATGGTAATTGCCTGTACCTATAGTAAGAAATCTTCTACCAACGGAACGGATGGCATCTTCCTGGCCATCATGGACCAGAACGGTAAAATTATCAAATACAAAAATGGCTATTACGTATTACCCATTGAAGAACTGAAAAAATTTGAATCGGGCAGAACCAAAAGGAGAATGGAAAACAAGGACGACTATGAAAGTCCGGGGCTGGAGGTAAGAAACGTGGTAGTAGAAGCAGACGGAAGCGTGTTTGTGGCGTGTGAAGAATACCATACAGAAACCCATACCAGCTACGACAGCAGGGGCCGCTCTTCCACTTATATAACGTATTTCTATGACGATATCCTTGGTGCAAAAATAAGTGCCAACGGAAAATTTGAATGGCTGAGAAAGATTCCCAAAAGACAAAGAGGAAACATGGGGAGGGATGCCATGAGTTTTACCCTTGTAGCCGATGCTTCCGGCTATTACTTTTTGTTCCTTGACAATAAAAAGAACATGGAGCTGGCAGAAGACGAAACGCCCAAATACCATGTAGATGGCAGGGGTGGACAGGTGGTAGTGGCTAAATTAAGCAATAGCGGCGTGCTGTCTAAAGAACTGTTATTTGATACCCGCGAAGAAGATATTAAAATTTATCCCGCAGATTTCAGCAGGATCAATGGTAACCAGTTTATTGGAAGGGCGCGGATAAAAAGAAACCTGTTTCAGCCCCTGCTGATAACCGTAAATTAATACGGACTATAATTTTTTACCCTTCATTGAAAGGCCCGGAATAAAATAATTCCGGGCCTTTTTTTCGTATTGCCTCCATCAGACTACTGCTGCCGCAAAATTTGCGGGGCAGCAGCTACCAGCCGGGGCTGAAAGCGATTTTGTATTGTGCTTTGGGCCCGCAGTAGCCGGCGTCTTTTTGGTAAACTGAGCCACTCCCCTATTTTTTTATGCAGCTCATTTTAAATAACATTGCAGCATGATAAGTAATGTAACCATACTGCAAACCGATATTCTTTCCAACAATTGGTATACACTTAAGAAAATAACTTACGAATACCAGCAGCAGGACGGTGAGCGCCAGGTGCAAACCCGCGAGGCTTATGACCGTGGCAACGGAGCTGCCATTTTGCTGTACAACCAGGCCACAAAAACGGTTATTCTCACCCGCCAGTTCAGGCTGCCCACTTTCATTAATGGCAATAGCGATGGCATGCTGATTGAAGCCTGTGCCGG
>JANPGT010000480.1:0-2265 GCA_031424135.1 Chitinophagaceae bacterium | reverse complement strand
CCTTTGTAACGGTAAGCCAGTTCAATTTCGCTGATAATGGGAATGGCTTTTGCCCGAATCTTTTTCACCAGTTCATTCTTCTCGGGTATGCCCGGGCTTTTCACAATCTCGTCTGCGGAAAGCACCATTGCCTCATTATGCCCTGTTTCTTCATAGGCAATGGCATTGGCATCCAGTTCCTGTTTATAAGTGTCTTTCAAAGAACCACCGTCAGAAAGAAAAACGTCGTAGCCCTGCTGTTTTGCCAGTAACGCAGCGCCTACACCGCTTTCACCTCCGCCCAGTATGACCATTCTTTTACGCATTACACCTGCTTGTTTTCTAAAATTTCATTTCCGGCTATCCGGATTAGGGGGTTTTTCAGTAGTATGAAATTTCTTTTGTTCCGCACAATATCATTACCGGCCTTAGGGGGTTTTCAACAGATGGATTTTATTTGCCGCGGTTTTTCAGCAATATCTTAATGACCTCACCCCAACCCCTCTCCAAAAGAGAAAGGCGGGAGCCTGTTATCTTATTTTCAGCGTTACAATTGAAAACACTACGCACAAAATGGTTACTATCCAGAACCTTGTTACAATCTTGCTTTCGTGGTACCCCAGTTTCTGGTAATGGTGGTGCAGCGGACTCATCAGAAATATCCGTTTCCCCTCTCCATATTTCTTCCTGGTGTATTTAAAATAAGTCACCTGTATGGTTACACTCAGTATCTCTACCAGGAACACACCACAGAAAATAGGTATCAATAATTCTTTGCGTACCATAATGGCCAGTGCAGCAATAATACCACCCAGCGTTAAACTGCCGGTATCGCCCATAAATACCTGCGCGGGGTAAGCATTGTACCAGAGAAAACCAATACAGGCACCTACCATGGCCGCAATAAAAATAGACAGCTCGCCCAGGTTGGGTATGTACATGATATTGAGGTAATCTGCAAAGCGTATATTACCGCTGGCGTAGGCAAATATGCCCAGGCAAACCCCGATAATGGCAGAAACCCCCGTTGCCAGTCCATCTATACCATCCGTAATATTGGCACCGTTGGATACGGCTGTTATTATAAATATTACTATCAGCACATACAGCACCCATGTATAGCCGCGGATGGCTTCCGGCAATAATTTTGAATAATTAAATTCATGTGATTTCACAAAGGGGATGGTAGTAATGGGCACGTCTGACCTGATAAAAGTTCTTTTACGGCCATCCTGTTTAAAAACAATGGTGTCTTTAGAAGTAATGGTGCTGGTATCGCCGGTGAATTCACGATAAGCTTTTGTATTATCATTAAACAGCAGCGTTAACCCGATGATTAAGCCCAGCCCTACCTGGCCCAGTATTTTAAACCATCCTGCCAGCCCGTCTTTATCGCCTTTTTTGTACGCAATACCTTCCTTCTGTGCAATGCGTTTGGCGCGCAGTTTTAAATAATCATCTATAAAACCAACCACCCCCAGCCAGATAGTAGACAGTATCATTAAACGGATATATGCCTTGTTCAGGTTGGCCAGCAATAATGTAGGCACCAGTATGCCAAGGATAATGATAAGCCCTCCCATGGTAGGCGTTCCTTTTTTCTGCTGTTCGCCTGCCAGGCCAAGATCCCTCACGGTTTCGCCTACCTGTTTTTTAACAAGGAAGCGGATAAGTCTTTTGCCGTACACCGACGTAATGGCCAATGACAGCAGTATAGCCAGCAATACCCTGAATGTAATGAACTGGAACAATGCCCTGCCCGGCATTGCAATGCCCTGCTGTTTGAACCATTCAAATAAGTGGTATAGCATTTTATATTTTGTTTCTATTTAATGTTACTGTCTTCCGGTCTGACCTGCGGCTCCGGCCGGATAGGGCCTACTTATTCAGCAGGATAAAAATTTTCTCCAGTTCCTCCTTGTCATCAAAATGGTGTTTCACCCCTTTTATGTCCTGGTATTTCTCGTGTCCCTTACCTGCTATCAGCACTATATCATCCGGCCTGCTGAAACTGATGGCGGTTTTGATGGCTTCTCTTCTGTCTGCAATGGAAACTGTTTTTCTTTTTGCAGCGGTGTTCAAACCCTGCTCCATATCTTTTAGTATCTGTGCCGGGTCTTCGCTGCGCGGATTGTCCGAGGTCAGTATCACCCTGTCACTGTACCTGCAGGCTTCTGCGGCCATCACCGGCCGCTTGGTTTTATCCCTGTCGCCTCCACAACCTACCACTGTAATTATCTGTTCATAGCCTTTGCGCAACTTCTGTATGGTGGTCAGCACGTTTAC
>JANPGT010000479.1:0-1740 GCA_031424135.1 Chitinophagaceae bacterium | reverse complement strand
TGGATGTACAACCCATCATTATTGCCATGACCGCCAATGCCATGCAGAGCGACTAGAAGAATGCCTGGAAGCAGGTATGGACGATTATATCAGCAAGCCCTTCAAACCACAGGAGATAGCAGCCATGCTGAAGCGGTGGGCAGCGTAGGAAAGCTATAAGCTTTGAGCTGCGGGCTGCGAGCCGGAGAAAAGCAGTCGGTACCGCAGGTCAGATTGCTTTTCTTTATTATTTTTAATAATGTTGTTTAGAAGAATCCTCTACGGCACCTGTGTTATCTTTCTTACCTGGCTGGCATTGGCCACCCGGCATCACCCGCAATGGTTTCATCCATTGATACAACAGTACGGAGGAGATACTATCTGGGCGGGCATGTTTCTTTTTTTTCTCCGGATGATTTTTCTGCAGACACCTTTATGGAAATTGGCGGCAGTTGCTTACGCAATGGGCGTTGCGGACGAATTAAGTCAATTATACCGTGCTCCCCGGGCAAATGAAATACGCCAAACAACTTTTGGCAGGCTGCTGTTTGGCGCCGGCTTTTTATGGAGCGATATTCTTTGCTACGCCGTTGGCATAGGGCTGGCGTTTGCTGGTATCTGGCTGGCGGAGCTGAAGAAGCTGAGCGCAAAGAAGCTTTGAGCTGTGAGCAAAAAGCCGTCAGCCCACCGGTAGATAGTTTTCCAGCCATTAGCTGCTATTATCTTCATCGCCAAATGCCAATACCCTGTAGCCCGCTGCTCAAAGCTGGTAGCTTGCAGCTCACAGCTCCTTATCTTTGCTCCATGGATGTAAAAATTGAAGACGGCTGGAAGGAAATCCTGAAACAGGAATTTACCCGGCCCTATTTTTTGCAGATAGTCACTTTTTTGCGGACAGAGAAAATGGCCGGTAAGACCATTTACCCTCCGGGCTCACTGATATTTAATGCTTTTAACAGTACGCCTTTTGACAAGGTTAAAGTTGTGTTGCTGGGGCAGGATCCGTATCACGGTAAAGGACAAGCGCACGGTCTCTCATTTTCTGTACAGAACGGTGTACCTCCACCGCCATCACTGGTCAATATTTTTAAAGAATTGCAGGCAGATACCGGCGTGGCCATACCCAATCACGGCAATCTTACCCATTGGGCACAACAAGGGGTTTTATTATTGAACGCCTCGCTAACGGTTCGTGCCAACGAGCCCATGAGCCATGCCAAATGCGGCTGGGCGGAGTTTACCGATGCCGTCATCAAAAAAATATCGGATCAGAAAAAAGGCGTGGTCTTTTTATTATGGGGCAAGTTTGCACAGGAGAAACAGGTGTTGATAGACGAAACCAAACACTGTATTTTAAAAGCGGCGCACCCCTCTCCCTTCTCTGCACATAGCGGCTTTTTCGGCTGCCGACATTTCTCCAAAACCAATGAATACCTGGTCAGCAACGGCGTTGATCCGGTAGACTGGAAACTCTAATATTTCCGGCAAGCCGGAGGATAGAACACAGATTTTTATGATAGTTATGATTTTTATGATTTAATACATCCTCCTATATCTTAGCAATCATAATAATCTGCGTTCCATTTTATTCGCCGTAGGCGATAATCTACAGGGTATTCTTACATTTGACGCATGAAAAACATTTTTGGGCGCATCTGGGCAACATGGGGACTCATCTGTTTTGTGGTGACCATGCTGGTTTTCATGATTCCTTTCATCATTGTGTATTATATGGCTGAACCAAAGCGTACCCATTATTTT
>JANPGT010000478.1:0-1870 GCA_031424135.1 Chitinophagaceae bacterium | reverse complement strand
AACATCACCGGTAACGTAAATTATGAGCCGGAGAACCACCAGCTGATGATTAAAATACGCCAGGAAAAAGTAGATAAGATTGCGGAATATATACCTGAGCAGACACTGGACAGCGGGCCTGAAAAAGGAAAAGTGCTGGTGGTTCTCCGGCTCATAATTTACGTTACCGGTGATGTTCTGCTTCTCCAGTCCGCCCACCCGGTGTTCCAGCGCCTTGGTACCGGGTACGGCCCAGGGGCGTGCCAGTTTCTCGTTTCTAAGGTAGGGCTGAAAGGTGGTTTCACCGTCGCCCAGCTCGGTTTTAAACTTCACCTCAATAGATGGAAGATCTTCTGATTTGGGAAATTTCCAGGGTTCAGCACCATTGGCAATATAGCCATCGCTTAGAAATATCACCGGCGTCATGTGCTGCACCGAAATGCGGGCCGCTTCATACACCATTTCAAAACAATCGCTGGGCGTAGAAGAGGCAATTACAGGCATGGGGCATTCGCCGTTTCTTCCATAGTAGGCCTGCATCAAATCGCTCTGCTCTGTTTTAGTAGGCAAACCGGTAGAAGGGCCTCCCCTTTGAACATTTATAATTAACAACGGAATCTCCATCATAACGGCCAGGCCCATGGCCTCAGCTTTTAGTGCCATACCCGGGCCAGAAGTAGTGGTTACTGCCAGGCTGCCACCATAAGAAGCGCCAATGGCAGATGAGATAGCAGCTATCTCATCTTCTGCCTGGAATGTTTTTACGCCGAAGCTTTTGTGACGGCTTAGCTCATGCAATATATCTGATGCAGGTGTAATAGGGTAAGAACCCAGGAACAGGGGCAATCCGCTTTTTTGAGAAGCGGCGATTAGGCCGTAGGCCGTGGCCTGGTTACCCATGATACTGCGGTATACGCCCGCCTGCATTTTCGCTTTCTCTACTTTATAGGTAGTGGTAAATGTCTCGGTGGTGTCGCCAAAATGGTAGCCTGCCTGCAAAGCTTTGATATTGCTTTCCATTATTTCGGGCTTCTTGCCAAATTTATCCTTAAAGAACTGGATGGTATTCTCCATTTCGCGGCTGTACATCCAGTACAAAAAGCCCAGTACAAACATGTTCTTGGCGCGGTCTTTTTCCTTCATCCCCATGGTCACTTCCTTGAGTGCCTCGCGGGTCATCTTGGTAACATCCATCTTAAAGACCGTATACCCGTCCAGGCTATTGTCTTCTATGGGGTTTACACCTTCGGGGTAATTGGCCAGGCGCAGGTTTTTGCTGTCGAACCCATCTGTATTCACAATAATTTTACCGCCTTTCTTCAATCCTTTCAGGTTGGCCTTTAATGCAGCCGCGTTCATGGCCACCAGCACATCACATTCGTCTCCCGGGGTAAAAATGCGGTCGCTGCTGAAGCGCAACTGGTAACCGCTCACGCCAGGCAGGGTGCCCTGCGGGGCTCGTATTTCGGCCGGAAAATCGGGGAAAGTCGCCAGGTCGATACCCAGCAATGCTGTGTTATTGGTAAACTGGCTACCGGTCAATTGCATACCGTCGCCGCTATCTCCTGCAAATTTGATAACTACATCGTTGAGTACTTCCTGGTGCTTGCTCATATAGGTTGATAAAATTATTGCAAGATAAGATAGTTTTTATTTCAATGAAACGGCGATTTTAGTGATTTTAATCAGGGTTTAAGGTGGTTAATGGGCTATGCACCGGCACTTTGCTGAACGGTTTTTGCAGCCTGCCCCGCAAGTCTTGCTTGGCGATTGCCTCTTCGTTCAAGAACCATTGCTTGTTGTCCTCGATTTTGACGACCACAGGGGTGAGTTTTTCATTGGCGGCCGCGGCAGCCGCGATATTTTTATCCATGCGCTCGCGCGCATCTTT
>JANPGT010000477.1:0-2536 GCA_031424135.1 Chitinophagaceae bacterium | reverse complement strand
ATTGATCGCAAAAATAAATGGGTGAATGATGAAACCAGTAACCCGCAGGAACTGTCTATCATCAGTAAAAGAATAGACCCGGCGCCGGGTACCCACACGGTCAGCTATCATTCTGCCATAGATACCATCGATATTGTACATACGGCGCACAACCGTACCGGCTTTGCTACCGGCGCAGTTTTGGCAGCTGAATTTGTAAAGGGAAAAAAAGGTATTTTTAGTATGAAAGAAGTACTGGGTTTGTAATCTTTTTTAATAAATAATTTTAATGCCGGTACCTTCTATGTTGTTAATTGGATAAGGATAAAAATAAAACGAATGCTTTCTAAAAAAAGTCAATACGCTTTCAAGGCGCTGATGTACCTGGCACAGAATACAGACAAGGGCCCTGTGCTGATTGCAGAAGTGGCAAAGAAGAAAAAAATACCCCTTAAATTCCTGGAAAATATCCTGCTGGAATTAAAAAAAGCCGGCGTACTGGAAAGTAAAAAAGGTAAAGGGGGAGGCTATTATTTTGCCGTGCCACCTGCGCAGGTGCCGGTGGCAAAAATCATCCGGCTGCTGGATGGCCCCATTGCCCTGTTGCCCTGCGTTAGTCTTAATTTCTATGAGCGATGTAAAAACTGCGACGAAAAAAGCTGCGGCCTGCACGATATGATGGTAAACGTAAGAGACGCTACCTTGAAGGTGCTGGAAAAAAGAACCCTGGCAGATATGGCAAGGAAGTAAGCGGAAGGCAGCTGTTAGGTTTTAGCCGTTAGCTATTAGAACGTCCTCATATAAAAAGGCGATTTTGCTTTAAATAGACGCAGTGTCAAATGCGCGGAGCCATTATTTTAACCTTCATTTTTTTCTATAATCCTTAATTGCAGACAGTACTAATAGCTAACGGCTAACAGTTAAAAGCTAACGGTTCCCACCGGTTCTTCACAAATAGCTCAGCCACCAATGCCGGTGCGTGCTTTTGTATTTTCCATATTTCTTACACAAAGGGTACATCATCAGTACCACCAGTATCCAGAGCAGGTAGACTGCTGGCAAAGGATAACCGAAATTTACCGGGCGGAAACCAAGTGGTGATTGCGTATCGAATGCCTGGCTGAGCGTATGCCCTGAAGCAAAAAACAATGCCACACATAACAGGTGAATAAGCAGGAAATGCCCGATAAAATAAAACAGGGGAACGCTTCCGTAAACAATAAAAAAACGGGCCAGTCTGGTTTGGATATTTTCCAGCAGCGCCAGTACAATCAGTAACGGGCCAAGGGTCATGCAGCAGAACAGCAGCGAGGGCGGATATTTACTGGCATTCATAAAAGAGAGCAATGTAGTTATGCTGTTCCGCTGGCTTGTCCAGGGAAAAGGATCTCCGTAGCCGTTGATGGACCGCAGCAGTCCAAAAAGCAGCAGCAGGCTGAACCCCGCCGTTAACAATATTTTTTTTCTGTGGCCGGATGACGTGGTGGACGTAAATAGTTTTCCGCAACAATAGCCCAGCAGCATCAGTCCGGTCCAGGGCAGAAAAGAATAACCAACCACCAATACATGTGTAGCGTTCAGTGGCAGTACCGCCTGCCGGCCATGTACAAATCCCCAAAACAGGTTTAGCTGGCCCTGCCTGGCAGCTTCAGGATAATCCAGCAGGTTATGACAGAAGAATACCAGCAGGCCAATGGCCAGTATGGCCCGGAAAGGAAGGTAGATGATGACAGACAGCAGCACCATGCTGATGCCAATGGCCCATATAACCAGTAAGAAGATAATGTTGTACAATGGATTAAATGTGAGCACCAGTGACACGATGATGATTTCAACAGCGACCAGCCAAAGTCCCCGCGTTAATAACCACCTGCTCAGTTGCGCAGTGGTTTTTTGCTGCCCGTTCAGATAGGCAGCTATGCCCGACAGGAATACAAAGCCCGGTGCGCAGAAATGGGTTATCCAGCGGGTGAAAAAAAGGATGGGGGAGGTAGTAGCCATATTGGTAGGCTGGTCTGTAACGGCGGCAATATGAAAAAAATCACGCGTATGATCAAGTGCCATAATCACCATAATTATACCCCTGAGGATATCGATTGACAGTATGCGCTGTTTTGCTGGAATTGTCTGCTGCATAAAAAAATGCCGGTTGGCGTCTTCAAGATAAAAATAAATTCCCATCCGATTTGCCTGGAACTTACATTTACCGAAAATTATACTTGCCATGACAATGACCTCCAGGAAAATTAGTTTGTTCATTTGCACGGTACTGCTTTTTCAGCTTGCCGTTGCGCAGCCACGCGGGAAGGTGGCAGAAGATAAAACCGTTAAAAGTACCGTGCTGAACCGGCCGGTTAAATACGTAGTGTACCTGCCGGCTGATTATGAAACATCTGAACGTGCTTACCCTGTAGTGTATTTGCTGCACGGTTACACCGATGATCATACGGGCTGGCTGCAGTTTGGAGAAGTAAACCGTTATGCAGACCAGGCCATTGCTGCCGGCACCATTCCACCCATGATTATTGTAATGCCCAATGCAGATTCCAGCTGGTAC
>JANPGT010000476.1:0-10911 GCA_031424135.1 Chitinophagaceae bacterium | reverse complement strand
GGGTTTACCATCAATCACCATGGAGCAGCTGCCACAGATGCCTTCACGGCAATCGTGGTCAAACGCGACAGGGTCCTGGCCCTCACGGATCAGCCTTTCATTCAGCACGTCTATCATTTCAAGAAACGACATTTCGGAAGAAATATCGCTTACCTGGTAGGTTTCAAAACCGCCCTTGTCTTTACTGTTTTTCTGACGCCAGATCTTTAACGTAAGATTCATCGAATAATGCTCCATGTATGCATGATTTAATGGAACGCAGATTATCATGATTTTTTCAGATTATCATGATAAATGTTCCCCTTTTTAAAACGTTTTATATTCGTTGCTAAAAGCCTTTCTCTTAACACGGGCCTTCGTTCCAAAATTGAACAATAAGCCCACTTCAAATTTGGTTGACCGCAAATAATTCGTCAACTGCGCATCGTGTTCTTCAACAAATCCATCACCCGCCTTCAATTCAACAATTACCAAATCCTCCACTATTATGTCCGCGAAATAATTACCTACTTCTTTACCATCATAAAACACTTTGACCGGAACCTGATTCGTTGCTGCCAATCCCAATTTCGACAATTCAATCATCAATGCATTCTCGTAAACTCTTTCTAAAAAACCGTAGCCAAGGCGATTATAAACGTTATAGAATGCTTTAATGATTTTTTCAGTGAGATCCGTATGCTTATAATTTTCTTCCATCTGTATAAATCATAATCATCCTGAAAATCTGCGTTCTATCCAGGCTATTTATAGCTTCGCTGACTTGGCTTCGCTACTTCAAACTCCAGCGGTTCCTTATGCAGTTCCCATTCGCTTTCTCCTTTTAATTCCCAGGCGGCTACATAAGCGTAGTTGGCATCATCGCGTTTGGCTTCGCCTTCTTCGGTCTGGCTTTCTTCGCGGAAATGGCCACCACAACTTTCGTTACGGTTCAGTGCGTCTTTGCACATCAATTCTCCCAGCTCAATAAAGTCGGCCACGCGGTTGGCTTTATCCAGTTCAGGGTTCATGCCTGCCACTTCTCCCGGTATTTTTACATCGCTCCAGAATTCTTTTTTCAGTGCCTGTATTTCTGCAATGGCTTCTTTCAAACCTGCTTCATTGCGTGCCATACCGCATTTATCCCACATGATTTTTCCAAGACGTTTGTGGAAGCTCTCCACGGTTTGCTTACCCTGGATACTCATCAGTTTTTGAATTCGGTCTGCCACTGCTTTTTCTGTTTCCACAAAAGCGGGGTGATCAGTAGAGATAGCGGCAGTGCGTATTTCGTCGGCCAGGTAATTGCCTACGGTGTAAGGAATTACAAAATAACCATCGGCCAGTCCCTGCATCAGGGCAGAAGCACCCAGGCGGTTGGCGCCATGGTCGCTGAAATTGGCTTCACCCAGTGCATATAAACCCTGTATACTTGTCTGCAGTTCATAATCTACCCAGAGACCACCCATGGTGTAATGTACGGCAGGGTAGATGCGCATGGGGGATGCATAGGGATCTTCGCCGGTAATCTTCTGGTACATATCAAACAGGTTACCGTATTTTTCCTTTACTACATCTTTGCCCAGTTGTATTACTTCTTCTTCGGGCACATTGTCTCTTCCCTGTATACCAATTTCTATCTTGCCATAACGTTTGATGGCATCGGCAAAATCAAGGAATACCGCCTGTTTGGAAGATCCTACGCCGTAACCGGCATCGCATCTTTCCTTGGCTGCCCTGGAAGCTACGTCACGGGGTACCAGGTTTCCAAAAGCAGGGTATCTTCTTTCCAGGTAGTAATCACGTTCTTCTTCTGGTATTTCATTTCCCTTCCTGGTATCGCCCTGTTTTTTGGGTACCCAGATTCTTCCGTCGTTGCGCAGGCTCTCACTCATGAGGGTAAGCTTGCTCTGGTGATCTCCACTAACAGGTATGCAGGTAGGATGTATTTGTGTAAAGCAGGGGTTGGCGAAATGTGCGCCTTTTTTATGCGCTTTCCAGGCAGCGGTTACGTTGCTGCCCATGGCATTGGTGCTCAGGTAAAATACATTTCCGTAGCCACCGGTACATAATAAAACCGCATGACCGAAATGTCTTTCCAGTTCACCATTGATCAGGTTACGGGCAATGATACCGCGGGCCTTGCCGTCAATCATTACCACGTCCAGCATTTCATGACGGGCATACATTTTTACATTGCCCAGCGCCACCTGGCGTTCCAGGGCCTGGTAGGCGCCAATCAGCAACTGCTGACCGGTTTGCCCGGCTGCATAAAAGGTACGCTGTACCTGGGTGCCGCCAAAACTGCGGTTGCTGAGCAGACCGCCGTATTCCCTGGCAAAGGGAACACCCTGTGCCACGCATTGGTCAATGATATTGGCACTTACTTCTGCAAGACGGTGTACATTGGCTTCCCTTGAGCGGTAGTCGCCACCTTTAACGGTATCGTAAAACAAACGGAAAACAGAGTCGCCGTCGTTCTGGTAGTTTTTTGCTGCGTTGATGCCTCCCTGCGCCGCAATACTATGCGCCCTGCGGGGAGAGTCCTGGAAACAGTAAGCCTTAACTTTATAGCCCAGTTCACCCAGTGCAGCAGCTGCGGAGGCGCCGGCAAGACCGGTACCCACTACAATTACTTCAATCTTTCTTTTGTTGGCAGGATTTACCAGTTTTACATGGCCTTTGTAATCTGTCCATTTGGCATCCAGCGGACCGGAAGGAATTTTTGAATTCAGCATAACATAAAAATGTGAAAATGTGCTAATGTGGAAATATGGAAATTATGGTTCAAAATATTGTAAACGCTCAACGAATATTCTTGTTCACGTATATCGTCTCAAGGCTCACTATTCCAGACTATCCACAAAAAGACTATTGACTACCGATTACGAACTAGCTCACCCAACCCAGGTACATACTTACGGGCATCATGGCAAATACCAATGGAACAATGATGGAAAAACCCGCGCCTAAGCCATTTAACAACACAATATATCTTTTGTTGTGTACACCAAGGGTTCTGAAAGCACTCTGGAATCCATGCAATAAATGGTAGGCCAGCGAAATGCATCCCACTACATATAATATCACTACCGGTAAATTACCCTGGAATACTTTCAGCATTTCTGCGTACAGGTTATGAATTTCTTTGCCATCCATATAGGTAACGGGCTCCAGTGGTTGAATACTGGCAATGCCGCCCAGGCGGCTGGGTGTCCAGAAATGATAAATATGCATGATCAAAAAAAGTAAAAGAAGTGTGCCCAGCAAGCCCATACTGCGACTGTACCATTTACTGCCTTTATTACCGTAGTTCACCGCGTATTTTACCGGCCTGCGGGTATTGTTCCTGGCAGTAAGCACATAGCCCTGGATGATATGGAGGAAGAAAAACGCAAACAACCCGATTTCAAGGATACGGATAACTACCGTAGAACCCATAAAATGCGCGGCTTTATTGAACATTTCGCCGCCGTCATTGGCCCAGATACAGGCATTTAAACCTGCATGCACCACCAAAAATAAAATAAGGGAAATACCGGTAAGCGCCATTATCAGTTTTTTGCCTACCGAAGAAGTAAAAAAATCGGACCATTTCATTTGTGAAGTATTAATTAAAAAACAAGCTGGGGCTTTCCTTAATTATGAAGATAAGGGGTTTATGAAAGCAATTGCTGCAAAAATAGCGCAGGAACTGATAGTTCAATGCAATTGTGCTGTTTTTTTATAGCTTCAAAACCCATCCTGCAAACGCCATGGTAAATCCGGGTAGTTTCTTATCTTAGCCGCCCTAAACTATAAGGGTATGGCAAAAAAAGTGGAGGATTTTGACGCAAACCTGGCAGGAGAAGAGGGCCAGAATGAGGAGGCTAAAACCAGTTGGTTTAAACGTATAAAAAAAGGTATTTTAACTACAACGGCCGAGAAAAAGGAAACACCCGAAGGTCTTTGGGTAAAGTGTCCTGAATGTAATTATATCTGTACAGTGAATGAACTGCGTGAGCATTTTTTTACCTGTCCGAAATGCAATCACCACCACCGTATTGGCAGCGACGAATACTTTGAAATTCTGTTCGACAATGATGAGTACGAAGTGATGTTTGAGAATATCCGTTCAAAGGATTTTCTGCATTTTACCGATCTGAAATCATACGAAAAACGCCTTAACGAGACATGGGCAAAAACGGATATTACCGATTCCATAAGGGTAGCAGCAGGTAAATTAAAAGACAACGATTTTGTGGTAGCCTGTATGGATTTTGAATTCATTGGTGGCTCGTTGGGCAGTGTAATGGGCGAACGGATTTCCAGGGCGGTAGATTATTGCCTGGAGCACCGTGCCCCGCTGATGATTATCTGCAAGAGTGGGGGCGCCCGCATGATGGAAAGCGCCTTCTCATTGATGCAGCTGGCAAAAGTATCTGGTAAACTATCGCAATTGACGGATGCTAAAATTCCCTACATATCACTTTTAACCGACCCTTCTTTTGGCGGCATCTCTGCTTCCTTTGGTATGCTGGGCGATCTAAACATTGCCGAACCCGGAGCGCTGATTGGATTTGCAGGTCCGCGGGTTATCAAAGAGACCATCAAAAAGGATTTGCCCGAAGGCTTCCAGCGCAGCAAATTTTTGCTGGAGCACGGCTTCCTGGATTTTATTATAGACAGAAAGGAAATGAAAGACAAACTGGCCACACTGCTGGTGTTGTTCAGGAACTGAGAAGGGCAAAAGGTATAGGGTAGAAGGTGAAAGGTGCAGAACAGCAGTAACTTTTTTTGCCTGTAGCTTTAAGCAAGGAGCCTTACGCCCCACGCCTTACACGCCCCCACCTTAGATCCCATGCCTTTAACCTTACACCTTTCATCATTATGATTGAACTAAGAAACAGATCTGCTTTTCACGAATTCTTTATAGAAGACACCTATGTGGCCGGCATGGTATTGGTGGGTACAGAGGTAAAGGCGTTGCGCAATGGCAAAGCCAGCTTTAACGACAGCTATTGTTATTTTAATGATGGCGAATTATTCGTACGCAGCCTCCATATCTCTGAATATGCTTTTGGCACAACGCAGAAGCATGAACCCCTGCAGGAAAGAAAACTGCTGCTTACCAAACGGGAATTGAAAAAGCTGGAAGCTAAGACCACCGAAAAGGGATACACGATTGTACCACTGAAGATTTTCTTTAATGAGAAAAACATGGCCAAAATAGAAATTGGCATTGGTAAGGGTAAGAAGCTGCACGATAAAAGAGAAACTATCAAGAGCCGGGATACGGACAGGGAAATAAAGCGGTACCTTAATAAATACCATTAGCAGCAGCACTGTGCTAAGCGCCGGAATGGCCTCATCAGAATAACAATATACAGTCACAATATCCCCGGAAACAAAACGTTAGGAAAAAATGCGTCTTCGAAAAACCGGAATTACATCTTGCAAAATTAACCTTTCAGCTAATCAGCAATCAGCCATTTTCGCTTACCTTCATGCCATGCGTGTAGTACTCATTTTCCTGCTGATAAGCATCGCGTCAGGTACAGAGGCCCAAATGGTTACCGGCAGCTGGTATGGTTTGGCGGAAGCGCGCAGTAAAGGCAGTAATACCAATAATTATCTTACCGAACTTGTCATCAAGCAAAAAGGCAATGATGTGGAAGGCGTATTTGGCTACTACTTCCGCAGCGGTTATCAGAGTTACTACGTTAGAGGCACCTATAACCCTACTACCCGGTTGCTGACCATAAAAAACCTGCCCATGGCTTATTTCAAGAACCGCGATATAGACGGTATTGAATGCCCCATGGATTTTGCAGCAACCCTGTTTACTTCCAAAGTGAAATCAACCCTTACAGGTTCTTTTCTCAGTCATGAAAAATACCGGTACACCTGCCCCGAACTTAATTTCAGCTATGTACTTGATATCAACGAAAAAAACCAGGATAGCCTGATACGCAGCAATACAGCAGGTATAAAAAAATACTGGAAGCCCCGCGAGGAAGAGCTGGTGATTAATACCAAAGATATTTCCAGCACTACAGCAATGGCTGAACGCATGGTGGCCTCTATCAAGGAAGATATTGCCAACATTAAGAAAAATGCAGATGCCGCCCCGGATTCAACTGCTTATAAAGCTGCGGAAGCAGCCAGGAAGCTGGAACTGGAAAAACTGGTGACTTCCATGACACAACGCAAAACCATTTTAAGCAACGAAGTAGAAATTGAAAGCGATTCAGTACGTATCAGCTTCTATGATAATGGCGATATAGATGGCGACAGCATTACAGTTTTCATCAATAAAATACCGGTGCTTATTCATCAACCCCTGCTGGAGAAAGCATTGAATTTATACCTGTCTATGGACAGCCTGCATGGCAATACCGATGTTACCATGTTTGCTGAAAACCTGGGCAAATTTCCCCCAAACACTGCATTAATGGTCATCACCGATGGTGACAAAAGAAAGGAAGTATTTCTGTCGGCCAGCCTGTTACAGAACTCCTCGGTGATACTCAAGAGAAAGAAACGGTAGCTGGTTTAGGGCATACGCCCGTAAAAACTGGTAGGGATATCACAGCAGGCCGCAAAAGGCAAAAAGAGCAGTTGATTTTTCTCAAAGCGCACCGAATCGTTTTTAACCTGCAACTGGCCATTTAACTGGTATTGTGTTTCCAGCAGGTAGTCACCAGTACGCGCAGATACTTTCAAAAGATACACTCCATTAACAGCAGGCCCATTTATATATATCGTCTGAAACTGCCCGTTGCGCTCAAAAATCCATTTTGTACTGGTACCGGGCTCATAGCTGATTTTTCCTGCAAGGCCACCCACATCTTCCCTTAACTCCCATTTGCCGGTAATGTCATCTTGTACAGTATTGTTTTTTTGGCAGGAGGCATTGGCCATACAGGCTATTACAACCATCGCAAGTATTCTTTTCATACCTTTTTCTTTTCCTGACACTGCAGAAAAGCCTTTCGTTGCAGGGCAACGGAACCGAACTACCGTAAAATACGGGGAAATGATTTTTTTTAACAGATCAATGGCCGGGTATGCCCGGCCATTGATTATCATTATGCAGTTGGTGTATTGAATAGACTAAAACAATTCAGGCTGGTCATCCGCAGGCCCTTTCTTTTTCTCCCATTCCATTTTGATGCTCTTGCTGAAATCTACCAGTTTGGCGCCTACTGCTTTCCAGCCCATAATTTCTACCAGCTTGATTACTTTAAATTTGGCCTTGCGCACCTGGTCGCCCCGGCCACTCTGCACTGCCAGTATGGGCTCTTCATGGGTGGATACAGCTTCCAGGTAATTGCCATCACCTTCTTTAATAAAACTGAATTTGTTGTGCAGGGTAGTGGTTTCAATTTTAAAGCGCTTTACGTTGAACTGCACTTTCTCTTTATCGAGGTATACCGCCGTTACAATTTTTTCGGGGTTGAATTTCTTTATTTCCAGCACTTTTTCCGGGTCTATTCTTTGCGTCAGCTCCTGGTCTGTAATTTCATAAGTGCCATCTTTATAGAAAATAAGAATGCGGTCTTCTGCTTCAAAACTACCCAGGTATTGGCCTTTCTCCTCAGGCGACAGGCGGCCAAATTTATCATCGAACCAGAGTTTTTTGGCACTAAGGGTTGATTTGCCGGCTTCTTTGAATTTCACTGATTTTACCGGGTATTTGGTTACCTGGTTGCCCATGGTACCCCTTGCCTTAATTTCCATCTCTTCGAAATAGAAATCAAGTTCCTTGTTGCGGGCGCTGCTGCCGGGTGTAAGCAGAATTTTTACCACTTCTGCTTCGCCATTGGCATTTACAGAGAGATAGTGCACCTTGCTTTTTTCATGCCCTTTGGTAAGATCGTATTCCTTATCCCTGGTAATGCCCGTTACATTAAAACGTTTGGCATAGCTGGTACCGGTAGCGCCATCGGCATAAATCATATTGTAGGTAGTGCGCTCATCATTCTTCGTAAAGATGGCAGCATGCAGAATGTCTTTGCCGATATAGGTTTTATCGGCCACTTTTACCACCTTCATGATGCCACGCTTGGTAAATACAATAATATCGTCCAGATCCGAACAGTCGCATACAAACTCATCTTTCTTCAGGCTGGTACCAATAAATCCGTCTTCGCGGTTCATGTACAATTTGGCGTTGGCAATGGCTACCTGCTTTGCCTGTATGGTATCAAACTGTTTGATCTCTGTTTTGCGCTGCCTGGTTTTGCCATATTTCTGCAGCAGGCCTTCGTAATAGGCAACGGCATAATCTACCAGGTTGGCAATATGGTGTTTTACCTGTTTGATATCTGCCTCCAGTCCCTTAATCTGCTCGTTCAGTTCGTCTATATCCAGCCGGTAGATACGGCGAACAGGCTTTTCCGTTAGTTTTACCACGTCTTCGCGGGTAATATCGCGGCGCAGCTGTTTCCGGAAAGGTGCAAAGGCCGCTGCAATGGCTTCCAGTACCTTGTCCCAGGTGGCATGTTTCTTCTCCAGCTCCTTGTATATCTTTTCTTCAAAGAAGATTTTCTCCAGCGAGGTATAATGCCATTTCTCCTGCAGTTCTGCCAGGCGTATTTCAAGCTCGCGTTTTAACAGGTCTTTTGTATTGTCTGTAGATACGCGCAGCAGCTCGTGCACGCCCAGGAAACGGGGTTTGTTTTCGATGATAACACAGGCATTGGGAGAAATACTTACTTCACAATCTGTAAATGCATAAAGTGCGTCAATGGTAATATCCGGTGAAATGCCCGGCGCCAGGTCTACCTGTATTTCTACATCTGCCGCTGTATTATCCGTTACTTTTTTAATTTTTATTTTTCCCTGGTCGTTGGCTTTTACTATACTGTCCATCAACGTGGCCGTGGTAACGCCATAGGGTACATCGCGGATAACCAGTGTCTTTTTGTCCAGCTCTTCTATTCTTGCGCGCACCCTTACTTTTCCGCCGCGTTTGCCCTCGTTGTAATTGTCTACATCAATCATTCCGGCAGTCAGGAAATCGGGGTACAATTCAAATTTTTTGCCACGCAGGTATTTAGTGGCGGCTTCGCAGAGCTCACAGAAATTATGCGGAAGAATTTTCGTGGAAAGCCCCACGGCAATACCTTCAGCACCCTGCGCCAGCAGCAGGGGGAATTTCATGGGCAGGGTCACCGGCTCGTTTTTACGGCCATCGTAACTCAGCTGCCAATCGGTGGTTTTAGCGTTGAAAGCAACTTCCAGTGCAAATTTAGACAGCCGCGCTTCAATATACCGGGAGGCGGCGGCATCGTCGCCGGTACGCACATCGCCCCAGTTACCCTGGGTTTCTATCAGCAGGTCTTTTTGTCCCAGGTTTACCAGTGCATCGCCAATACTGGCATCACCGTGGGGGTGGTATTGCATAGATTGCCCTATGATATTGGCCACTTTATTAAACCGGCCATCATCCATTTCTTTCATGGCATGCAGTATTCTGCGCTGTACGGGTTTCAACCCGTCTTCAATGGCGGGTACTGCTCTTTCCAGAATTACGTAGGAAGCGTAGTCCAGGAACCATGTTTTATACTGGCCCTGCAGGCCGGCATCATTGTTAAGAAAATCAGTCTGTTTATTTTTAGCTGCACTCATCGTTGTAAAGTCTGTTTGTTTTTATGAACGGCATGCATGTATAGCTGCTTTTCTATAATTACCCGTTTGGCTGAAGCGCCGCCGATTTCAGTTTTATTTCAAAGTCTTTCATCTTCTTTGTCTCGCCCTGTACATCCAGCAGCCCTTCCGCCACCAGCCCTTTCAGTCTCCACAGCAGGTAAGCATCTCCGGTAGTATTTTTACCCTTTGATAAAAACTGGTGAATCAGTTTAGACCCTTTTTGCCAGTCTGCAGTGATAAAGGTTTTTAATTCCGTGTCATAGAAATCATAGTCCTGCTGCACCAGTTTTTTGCCGCCTTCCAGCAACCTCACACCTTTATCTTCATTGCAGAGCTTTGTCCATTCATCCGGATCCACTTCAAATTCACTCAATGTTACCGGCCTGGCCAGCCGCTTGGCTTTTATAAATTCTTTTGGCGGTATAATGTGCAGCCATTCCGGGTAGAAAATATGGCCCTTCTCATTTATAAAAGGAAGGTTATTGAGGTACAAGATGAAGATACGTCCCTGGAAATCCTTTAACTGGCTCATCAGCCAGTAATAACCGCTTACATCGTGTTTGTTTTGTGCGGCCCATATCCAGACAATAGCTGAAGGATCGTCCTTTAGCTTTTCTACCAGTTCTTTCACCAGTTTGTTATCATCCACTTCTCCTTTGTCCACGGTGCCGTCATAGTCGCCGCCCGCCAACACTTCTTTCCACCAGTTCTTCCTGTTCTCTGCACCTTCTTCTGTGTAGATATTTACCAGTGGTCCCACTGCATAATCATCTTTCACCTGCAATACATCTCCCTGCAGCGTTTCATCCAGTTCAATGGCCTGTTTCAGCACGGCCACATCTGCTTCGTTAAAAACTACATGTATCATAAAACAATTAATAATTAAGAATGAGTAATTAAGCGTTGCCGGGTTTGGCCAGACTTTCAGCTTCTTCAACAAGATCCAGCTCCACTTTCAGGTTGTCAATAATAAATTCCTGCCTGTCAGGGGTGTTTTTGCCCATGTAGTAATCCAGTATATCCTGGATATGGGTTTCCGGCATCACCAATACAGGCTGCTTGCGCATATCGGCGCCAATAAAACGGGCAAATTCGTCGGGGCTGATTTCACCCAAACCTTTAAACCTTGTTATCTCCGGTTTGCTGCCTAATTTTTTTACGGCCGCTTTTTTCTCTGTTTCGTCGTAACAATAAATAGTCTCCTGTTTTTTTCGCACACGGAACAACGGCGTTTGAAGAATGTACACGTGCCCGTTCTTAACTATGTCAGGAAAGAAATGTAAAAAGAAAGTCATT
>JANPGT010000475.1:0-6462 GCA_031424135.1 Chitinophagaceae bacterium | reverse complement strand
CTGCGAAAATACTTGAGGATGCAGTAGTTGTCGCACAAGGCTATGCAAGTAAAATTAAATCATCTAATAATGCTTATTTGATGCCTGGTCAGGCTTTCGGGTTACAAATTCAGGGTAACACGAATAATTATGCTGAGGGGGAGTATGAAAATTTTAATACCGAAGATTACGATCATATTTCCGAAAACAAGTTCTTGAAAGCAAGTGATAATCCACTTAGCACTTTTTCTATCGATGTGGATGCAGCGTCCTACAGCAATGTCCGCCGTTTATTAAATGATGGTCAATTACCACCCGCCGGTGCTGTACGAATCGAAGAGATGATCAATTATTTTCATTATGAATATCCGCAACCAAAGGACGATCAATCTTTTTCTATCAATACGGAAATTTCTGACGCTCCCTGGAATAAACAGCACAAACTGGTATTGATCGGGTTACAGGGTAAGAAAATTCCAACGGAGAGTCTTCCTCCATCTAATCTTGTTTTCCTGATCGATGTATCCGGTTCTATGCAAGGACCTAATCGTTTGCCATTAGTAAAAGCATCTATGAAAATGCTGGTGGATCAGTTGCGGGAGCAGGATAAGGTTTCGATCGTAGTGTATGCCGGCGCGGCGGGGCTTGTATTGAAGCCAACAGGCGGTGAAGAAAAAACGGCTATTAAAGACGCCATTGATAAACTGGAAGCGGGTGGTTCTACTGCCGGTGGAGAAGGTATCAAATTGGCTTATAAAACGGCCAAAGAATATTTTGTAAAAGATGGTAATAACCGTGTTATCCTTTGTACCGATGGTGATTTCAATGGAGGCGCCAGCAGTGATGACGACCTGGTGCGCATGATTGAAGCCGAAAGAAAAAGCGGTGTGTTCTTAACTGTGCTGGGTTATGGCATGGGTAATTACAAAGACAATAAGATGGAGAAGCTGGCCGACAAAGGCAATGGTAACCACGCCTATATTGATGGCCTCAGCGAAGCAAGAAAAGTATTGGTGAATGAGTTTGGCGGTACCCTGTTTACCATAGCCAAAGACGTAAAGCTGCAGGTAGAATTCAATCCCGCCAAAGTGCAGGCCTACCGCCTGATTGGGTACGAAAACCGTATGCTGAACAAAGAAGATTTTAACAACGATAAAAAAGATGCCGGTGAACTGGGCAGCGGCCATACCGTTACCGCTTTGTATGAAGTAATACCGGCAGGCGTTAAGAATGAGTTCATGGAGAAAGTAGATAAATTAAAATACCAGCAGCCACTGAAACCTGCCAATACCGATGCAGGCGCCGAGCTGATGACCATCAAATTTCGTTATAAAAAACCTGATGGCGATATCAGCAAACTGATAGAACACCCTGTGATGGATCTTACCCCCGGCCTGGCCGCCACCTCTTCCAATTTCAGGTTTGCTGCTGCGGTAGCGGAGTTTGGTATGCTGCTGCGCGATTCCGAATTCAAACAATCTTCTTCTTACAACAAAGCCTGGGAACTGGCCAAAGATGCATTGGGCAAAGATGAGGAAGGCTACCGCACTGAGTTTTTGCAGCTGCTGAAAAATGCACAGTCCATTGTAAAAAAGCAACCTAAAAAAGTAATCGGGGGTGATGAAGACGATGATGAAGATGTCAGCATACGCAGGAAATAAATATTAACAGGTGCTGCCTGGCTCCGCCGGCCGGGCAGCATTTTACTGATAAACCAACTAATATGAAACAGCAGATACAAATACGGATTGCCGAACCCTGTCATGAAAACTGGAACAGTATGTCGCCCACCGACCAGGGAAGGTTTTGCATGAGCTGCCAGAAGCAGGTGGTGGATTTTAGTACAATGACCGATAAAGAAATATTGGAACACATTTCAGCTGCCAGTAAAAGTATCTGCGGCAGGGCAGGCAATGATCAACTGAACCGGCTGCTGGTAGCACCACCGGAACCGCGCAAAATCTGGTGGCGTTACTGGATGGGGCTGGCGGCATCGCTTGTTTTAATCAGTTCAAAAGCAAGCGCCCAGACAAAATCCCCTTCACCCGGTATTGTTCAACAGGACCCAGTAAGAATGGTAGGCAAAATAGCCGTTTTGCCTGAGCCGGAAAAGGCAAATAAATACGTAGTTAACGGTGTTATTAAAGATGAATTCAATCAACCGGTGATAGCAGCCTCAATCATGATTAAAGACACAAAAAAAGGAGTGGTCTCAGACAGCAAAGGAATGTTTTCCATTCAGGTTGATTACCCAGGAGATATTGTACTCCGCATTTCTTCTGTTGGTTATGAAATGCAGGATGTGAAAGTAACCCATCCTGGCTCGTCCCAAATTATGATAAACATAAACATGGTGCTTAAACAAACGTTGATGGGAATGGTAGGAGAAGTAGTGGTAGTAAAAAAGAAGAAAAAGAGCTGGTTGAATTATTTAAAAAAAGACACTGTTGCCAGTTGCGTATCTCCTGTATCGAAACAAACGATCAGCATTTACCCCAATCCAGTAGTGAAAGGAACGGAAATTAAAATGAAAATAAATAACCTGCCGCAAGGAAAATACAGGCTGTCTTTTATTGATCTGATGGGTAATGAGGTAGCAGAAAAGGAAATCAGTATTACTGCGAACAATGCTGCCGCTACTTTGGCCTGCGATCAACGCTTTGTAACGGGTATGTATGTAGTTAACCTCACAGGCAATGGTAAAACCATCAGTTCAAAATGTATCGTTCAGTAACTATTCCTTAAAAGCCGGGTGAAAATTTTGCAGGGTTTTGCGTAAGAATTCCCTGTCAAGATGGGTATAGATTTCTGTGGTGGTAATGCTCTCGTGGCCCAGCATTTCCTGTACGGCACGCAGATCGGCGCCGCCTTCTACCAGGTGGGTGGCAAAAGAATGGCGCAGGGTATGCGGCGATATGTTTTTGGTGATGCCGGCTTTTTTCACCAGGTCTTTCAGCAGCAGGAAGATCATTACCCGGCTCAATTTGCTGCCACGCCGGTTCAGGAAAAGAATATCATCGTTGCCCGGCTTTATGGCAATGTGTACTCTTATATCCTTCCTGTAAATATTGATGTATTTGATGGCGCTGCTGCCAATAGGTACCAGTCTTTCCTTATCGCCCTTGCCCAGCACTTTTACAAAGCCCAGGTCAAGATAAAGATTGGATATTTTCAGGTTTACCAGCTCACTCACCCGCAGACCGCAGCTGTACAGGGTTTCCAGGATGGCTTTGTTGCGGCCGCCTTCAGGTTTGCTAAGATCAATCTCCGCAATAATGGCTTCAATCTCTTCAAAGGTGAGTGTGTCTGGCAGCGATCTTTTAAGTTTGGGTGCTTCCAGTAATACCGTGGGATCTTTTTTGCTGATATGTTCCAGCAAACAAAATTTATAAAAACTGTGCAGGCCGGAGATGATTCTTGCCTGCGAGCTGGCCGTCATGCCCAGTTCGGTAATGCATTGCATAAACCCCTGCAGGTCTTTCAGCTGCACCTGCTCGGGTGTAAGCAGGGTACCCTGGCTTTGCAGAAATTCAGTCAGTTTCTCTACATCGCGCAGGTAGGCTTCCACTGAATTGTCTGACAGTGATTTCTCCAGTTGCAGGTATGCTTTAAATCCTTTTTTATATGGTTCCCACATGCATCAATGCGTATAAAGAATTGGTAATTCAATGCCGGTTAGTTAGTATAACTCACCCCTGTGCATCTACGATGCGCTTCCCCTCACTGCGTTGCAGAGAGGGGTGTCGTCGCGAAGCGATGACGGGGTGAGTAGTTTAACTAAACGACATTGATTTGGTAATTGTTGATTGATATGCCTTATTTTCGGCTCTCAAAATTGAATAATAAAATCCACAACTGATAATTTCAATATGCAATTGGTGAATCTGCGTTCTTTTAAACAGAAAGTAAGGCATAACAGGAGACGGTTTCGCTTATTTCTTTCCAGGATTGAAAAAAATCCCCCTAAAGATCTGAAATTAATTACTGTGGAAGCAGACAAACGCGCCTGGGCAGAAATAGATTGCTTAAGCTGTGCCAATTGCTGCAAGACCATGTCGCCCACCTACACAACAGAAGATATCAAACGTATTTCGAAGCACCTTGACATGACGCCCAAAGCGTTTAAAGAAAAATGGCTGTACAAAGACAAGATTGGCGACTGGATGAATGTAAAACAGCCCTGCCAGTTTCTTAACCTCACAGATAACAAGTGTTCTATTTACGAAGTCCGCCCGGCAGATTGCGCCGGTTTTCCGCACCACGATAAAAAGAAGATGACTGATTACGTGCATGTCTACAAGCAGAATGTAGAGCTTTGTCCGGCTACCTATAAATGGGTAGAAAAAATGATGGAGCTGATGAAGAATGGTTGATTGGGGGATTGGTTGATTAGTTGGTTGGTCAGTTGATTGGGTTCCCGTGGTCAGGTGTCTTCGCCGACCACTGCAGTTGGTGCGGGGCTTCGCCATAGTTGGTCATATGACCAATAAGTTCAAATTGTAGTGCCTCCGTTATTGCTGAGATTGCCAAGCCAAAACGTTTAATTTATATAATTATTTTCATGAAATCATATTGCAAACAGACGGCTGTTTATTTTTTTATTATGTCTGCGCTGCTGTATTTAGGACAGTTTTCAGTGCTGGCGCAGCAGCAGGCTAAGGTTAAAATTGTATTGATTGGTACAATGCACTTAACCCCCTCCACATCTGACCTGTACAAGAATAAAAAAATCGATCTGCATACTGCCGCCAAGCAAAATGAAATCAGGGAAGTGGTCAATAAGCTCGCGGCATTCAAGCCAGATCAGATTTGCCTGGAGTACCCAATGGAATATCAATGGGAGATGGATAGTATTTATGCGGCCTATAAGGCGAAAAAATATGCACTTAGAGACAATGAAAGAGACCTGTTTGGCATGCAGGCAGTCAATAAACTGGGCCTTACCACACCCACCTGTATTAATTATAGTTCGGGAAGATTTGATTTTGATACCGTTCAAAACTTTGCAAAAGCAAATGGCCAGAATAATATCCTGGATGCCTTCAATAAAAGGGCTGCTGCTTTTATGGAAGACGCTGATAGGAAATTGACTGAATTAACGTTAACACAATTCCTGTTGTATATTAATTCGGCAAAAGCGCTGCAACAGAACCTGAGCCTGTACACTGAGTTTCTCACTAAAATCGGCAAAGACAGTAGTTATACAGGCACCAACCTGGTGGCAGACTGGTACAGTACCAATTTGCATATCTATTCCAATATTTTAAGGGTAATTAAGCCTTCAGACAAGCGCATTGTGGTCTTATTTGGTCAGGGGCATATTCCCATCCTGAAACATTTGTTCAGCAACAATACTGATTTTGAAATAGTGGAAGTAAGTGATTTATTAAAGTAGTTGACTGGCTAATAAGTTGATTTGTTGGTTTCCCGTGGTCCGGTGTCCTCACCCGCCACTGCAGTTGGCCCCGGCGTATTAAGCCATCGTTGTTTTTTTGCCGCCATTGTTGGTCTTATGACCAACAATTTCAGCTGGCTGCACTTTGGTTATTGGTGAAAACACCAACAACGGCGGTAATGGTAAATCATTCCTCACGTTTGATTTACTATGCAAATAGACTGGCTTATTTCTTCTTTTTGTCTTTCTTAGGCTTCTCTCCGCCATTGTTGGTCTTATGACCAACAATTTCAACTGAACGTATTTTGGGTGTGGTTAAAACCCCAACAATGGCAAGAAGAACCACATTAAATAGCGCTAATAGCCAGCCCTGCAAGGGCGGCATATACAGAGCGATGGGTGTTAGCCCATCGCACCATGCGGTTCGGCGTACATCTTTTTCAGATGGGTCCAAATTTTCGAAAGTTTGACCCCAATTTTTTAACGGAAGGCCAAAACTTTAAAATTGTAGGCGGACAATTTAAAATGTTCGGTCCAAAATTTTTAATGGAAGACCAAAAATTATAAATAGTGGGCAGAAAACTTTTGGGGGTATAAAGGCTATACATACACATCCTCTATAAAAAAATACTCCGCCGCATTCCCGGTAACAATGCTGATGGACAACACATCATACTGCACCCGTTTCCATTGCGGGTACTGGTACTGAAATGCTTCACCGGCTTTCATCAGGTTACGGATCTTTTTATTGTCCACACTTTCTTCGGGCTCCCCAAATTTTTTGTTGCGCCGGGTTTTTACTTCTATAAAATGAAGCACCGGCCCCAGGCTGGCAATAATGTCTATCTCCCAATGTCCAAAGCGCCAATTACGGTGCAGCAGCTCAAACCCTTTTTCTACCAGCCATTTGGCCGCCAGCCCTTCGCCTTCTGCACCCAATACATGCTGGTTTGCCAATGCTTTGCTTTTTTTTTATTATTTTGACACCCTTTACAAAAATCAGCCGCGGAACAGGTTTGTTCCGGTTGCGGATAAATAACTATTATGAGTAATAAAAATAGCGTATTCAGGTTAACAGGAAAAGTGCA
>JANPGT010000474.1:0-6920 GCA_031424135.1 Chitinophagaceae bacterium | reverse complement strand
GTAGATGCGGTGATTGACAGCGTATCTATCGGTACTTCCTTTAAAAAACAATTGGCAGAACTGGGTATTATTTTCTGCTCCATGAGCGAGGCTATCCAGGAGCATCCTGCATTGATTCAAAAATACCTGAGCTCTGTAGTTCCGGTTACAGATAATTTTTATGCCGCCCTGAATGCTGCTGTATTCAGCGATGGCTCTTTTTGCTATATACCGGAAGGCGTTCGCTGCCCTATGGAGCTATCTACCTATTTCCGCATCAATGCAGAAAACACGGGCCAGTTTGAAAGAACCCTGATTGTGGCAGAGGCCGGCAGCTACGTCAGCTACCTTGAAGGATGTACTGCCCCCATGCGCGACGAAAATCAACTGCACGCCGCCGTGGTAGAACTGGTAGCCATGGAAAATGCAGAGATAAAATATTCTACGGTGCAAAACTGGTACCCCGGCGACAAAGATGGCAAGGGCGGTATCTATAATTTTGTTACCAAGCGTGGTATTTGTAAAGGCGACAATTCCAAGATTTCCTGGACACAGGTAGAGACGGGTTCTGCCATCACATGGAAATACCCCAGCGTAATTCTGAAAGGTGACAATTCTACCGGCGAATTTTATTCCATTGCCGTTACCAACCACCACCAGCAGGCAGATACCGGTACCAAGATGATGCACGTTGGAAAAAACACCAAAAGCCGTATCGTTTCCAAAGGCATTTCTGCCGGCGTAAGCAACAACAGTTACCGCGGACTGGTACAGGTAGGTAAAAACGCAGCTAATGCCCGTAATTTCTCCCAGTGCGATTCACTGCTCCTGGGCGATAAATGCGGCGCACACACCTTCCCTTATATCGAGGTAAAAAACAATACAGCGGTGGTAGAGCACGAAGCCACTACTTCCAAAATTGGCGAAGACCATATTTTTTATTGCAACCAGCGCGGTATTGATACTGAAACGGCGGTAGCCCTGATCATCAACGGCTTTGCCAAAGAGGTAATGAACCAGTTACCTATGGAGTTTGCGGTAGAAGCACAGAAATTACTGGCCATCAGCCTGGAGGGAAGTGTGGGGTAAAATAGTTTGTAGTTCTTAGTTTATAGTTCATGGTTCGGCAAAGCCGTTCTTTGACAAGCCCCGAAGGCCTGCCTGTCCGGTAGGCAGGGGTGTCATATACAAGCAATGGGTATAGCCCATTGATGAAAAACATTGAGAGAATAAAACAATAATAAAAGTTATGTTGACCATTCACAATTTACATGCAGGTATTGAGGAAAAGCAAATCCTGAAAGGGATTAACCTTGAAATTAAGCCAGGCGAAGTACATGCTATTATGGGACCCAATGGTTCCGGTAAAAGCACCCTGGCTTCAGTACTGGCAGGTAAAAGCAATTACACGGTAACAGAAGGTTCCGTAGAATTCCTGGGTAAGGATCTGCTGGAACTTTCTCCTGAAAAAAGAGCTGGCGAAGGATTGTTCCTGGGTTTCCAGTACCCTGTAGAAATTCCGGGTTTAAGCACTACCAACTTTATTAAAACAGCGGTAAACGAAGTAAGAAAATACCGTGGCGAAGCACCCCTTGATGCGGTTTCCTTCCTTAAGCTGATGAAAGAGAAAATGGCGCTGATGAATATTGATCAGTCTTTGCTGAGCCGCCCGCTGAATGAAGGCTTCTCCGGTGGTGAGAAAAAGCGCAATGAAATTTTCCAGATGGCGATGCTGCAGCCCAGGCTGGCCATTCTTGACGAAACCGATTCTGGTTTGGACATTGATGCCATCCGTATTGTAGCCGGCGGTGTAAACAAATTGCGCAGTAAAGACAATGCTGTTTTGCTGGTAACCCACTACCAGCGCCTGCTGGATTATATAGTGCCTGATTTTGTACACGTATTGTACCAGGGCCGTATCGTAAAATCGGGTACCAAAGAACTGGCATTTGAGCTGGAAGAAAGGGGCTACGATTTTATTAAGAATGAGGTAAATGTGGGCGAAGAGGCTTGAAAAAATAATCGCACAGCGCCAGCAGAGAAAAAGAGGTGAAGGCGATTGTTAAAATGAATCCCCGATAGCTACTGATCTTTTGGTCCGGAAACAACATGAACACAGCGTAAGTTAAAAAAATTAAATGGAGCTGGCTATATAATGTTCTCTTTTGCTCTATTAGCTCTGCGCGACAAAATAATGACATGAACACAACAGATTTCAAAGAAAGGTTTGATCATTTGCAGCAAACCGGCAAAGGACTGGCGACCATAAGGGAGGATGCTTTCAAGGCATTCAACCAGCTGGGTATTCCCGGTTCCAGGCACGAGGAATGGAAGTATACCCGTATTGGTGGCTTATTTAATAAAGAATATCTTTTTGCCGGTACCGCCAGCGCTGATGCTTTCAACGCAGCAAAACTGGATGCGGTAAGGCTGCCAGGTCATGAGCAGGCCAATGAACTGGTTTTTGTAAATGGCATTTTTTCCTTTGCGCTGTCCACCATCCGCTCCGCGGAACTGGTGGTATTGCCACTGGAAGAAGCGGCAGTAAATGAGTATGCACCCATTGTTGCCGCTCACCTGGGGCATAGCGCCAAATACTTAAAAGATGGCATCAACGCACTTAACACCGCGTTTGTGGAGGGTGGTGTTTTTGTGCACGTAAAGAAGGGTAAACTGACGGAACATCCCGTATATATTTACCATGTAGCCGATGCATCTGCAGAGAATGTTTTTTCGCAACCCCGCAGCCTGGTGCACATCAGTGAAAATGCACAGGTACAGTTGGTAGAAACTTATGCCACCCTGGGAGCAGCCGAAAGTTTTACCAACCAGGTAATGGAGATTGTAGTAGAGAAAGATGCATTGCTGGAGTTTTACAAAATTCAGAACGATGCCGCTACCACCAGCCAGGTAAGCACCACCCATATCAGGCAGACTGGCAAAAGCTATACCCATATTGTTACCATCACGCTCAATGGCGGCATCGTCCGCAATAACCTGAATGTAGTGCTGGAAGCAGAATACTGCGAAGCACATTTATACGGATTGTATTTCCAGGGTGGACAAACGCATGTAGACAATCACACCGTGGTAGACAATGTAAAGCCGCATTGCCTCAGTAATGAGCTGTACAAAGGGGTGATGAATGATAGGAGCAGCGCCGTATTCAACGGAAAAATATTTGTGCAGCGGGATGCACAGAAAACAAATGCCTACCAGAGCAATAAAAATATTTTGTTGTCGGCCGATGCCAGCGTGAACACCAAACCGCAGCTGGAGATTTTTGCTGACGACGTAAAATGTTCGCATGGCTGTACCATTGGCCAGCTGGATGAAGAGGGTATGTTCTACCTGCAGTCACGGGGTATTAATGAAACCATTGCCCGGTCTTTGCTGGTGCATGCATTTGCCATTGACATACTGGAGCATGTGAAGCCTGTATTGATACGGGACCATATAAATAAACTGATTTCTGAACGTTTAGAATTTGACATCGCATGATAAGCTCCGCCGCCATCAGCAAGGGGCTGGATATTGAAGCCATCCGGCTGCAGTTTCCAGTACTCAATAGGGAAGTAAAGGGCAAGCCCCTGGTATATTTCGACAATGCAGCTACTTCCCAGAAGCCGCAGGTAGTGATTGATGCGCTGGTGGATTATTATGCCGGCTACAATGCTAATATTCACCGGGGCATCCATACCCTGGCAGAAGAAGCTACCGCAGCGTTTGAAGCTACCCGCGATGCAGTAAAGCAATTTATTAATGCAGCTGCAAGAGAAGAAGTGATTTTTACCCGCGGTACTACAGAAAGTATCAACCTGGTTGCCAGTACCTGGGGTAGAAAAAATATTAAGGCAGGTGATGAGATCATCATCTCCACCATGGAACACCATTCAAATATTGTTCCCTGGCAGTTGCTCTGCGAAGAAAAAGGGGCAGTATTAAAAGTAATTCCCGTTAACGACCAGGGAGAGTTGCTGATGGACGAGTATGAAAAATTGCTGGGACCCAAAACAAAATTTGTTTCTGTAGTGCACGTATCCAATGCATTGGGTACGGTAAATCCTGTAAAGAAAATAATAGACCTGGCACATGCCGCCGGTGCTTTGGTGCTGGTAGATGGTGCGCAGTCGGCCGTGCATCTTGATATTGATGTGCAGCAGCTGAACACAGATTTTTTTGCTTTTTCTTCTCATAAATTATACGGTCCCACCGGTGTAGGTGTGCTGTACGGAAAGAAGCAGCTGCTGGAAGCCATGCCACCCTTCCAGGGGGGCGGCGAGATGATAAAAGAAGTAAGCTTTGCCAAAACCACGTATGCAGACCTGCCGTATAAATTTGAAGCGGGTACGCCTAATATTGCAGACACCGTTGTTTTCAAAACAGCCATTGATTTTATCAATGGATTGGGAAAAACAGCTATCAGGCAGCATGAAAATGATTTGCTGGCATATGCTACAGCGCAATTAACGGCTATTCCGGGCCTGCGCATCGTTGGCAGTGCAAAGGAAAAAGTAAGCCTGGTGTCTTTCGTGATTGACAATATTCATCCGCAGGACATTGGTATTTTGCTCGACAACCGCGGTATAGCGGTAAGAACAGGTCATCATTGCGCACAGCCGTTGATGCAGCGGTTTGGCATTGCCGGTACTACCCGCGCTTCTTTTGCGGTATACAATACCATGGAAGAAATTGATGAATTGATAACAGGATTGCAGAAGGTGATTAAAATGCTGGCATAATAAATGGATCATCAGAAAACGATAGCAGAAACAGAGCAGGAAATTATTGAAGACTTTCAGTTGCTGGAATCCTGGGATGAGGATTCGAAATATGAGTACATCATAGATATGGGCAAGAAATTGCCGGAGCTGGATGAAAAGTACAAACTGGAGGAAAATAAAATAAAGGGTTGCCAGTCTACTGTTTGGCTGGTAGCAGATAATGCAGGCGGGTTGGTGAATTTCAGTGCTGACAGCAATTCTGTGATAGTAAAAGGATTGATAAGTATGCTGATCCGCGTGTTGTCTGGCCGCACACCAGATGAAATTATTGCTGCCAAACTGGATTTTATCAATGAGATTGGCATGCGCAACCACCTGGCACAAACCCGCAGCAATGGATTGCTGGCCATGGTAAAGCAGATGAAGAATTACGCACTGGCGTATAAAATTAAAAACGCAGCAAAAGTATAGTTGTATGGAAACAGAAGCGTTGAAAGAACAGGTGATTGAATGCCTGAAAACTATTTTTGATCCTGAATTGCCGGTAAATATTTACGAGCTGGGCCTGATTTATGAAGTGGATGTGCTGCCGGTAAATAATGTGCAGATTGTAATGACATTAACCTCGCCTGCCTGCCCTGCGGCACAGTCTATTCCTGTGGAAGTAGATCAGAAAGTAAGGGCGCTGGAAGGTGTACATGATGTATATGTGTCTGTAACCTGGACGCCCAGCTGGAACAAAAATATGATGTCTGAAGCCGCCCAGCTGGAACTGGGATATATGTAAAAATGAATACCACCAGATTATGAAAATAACCGCACAGGAAGAATACGGTCTCCGCATTTTGATACGCATTGCGGGCTGCAAAGACAAAGCAGGTCTCAGTATTCCGCAGTTGAGTGAAACGGAAGGGTTGAGCAGCCATTATGTGGCTAAGCTGACCCGTGTATTGCGCATGGGTGGATTTATTAACAGCACACCCGGCCTCAAAGGTGGCTATGTGCTGGCCAAACCAGCAAAGGAAATCGGAATAAAACCCGTGCTAAAAGTATTGGGGGGTGTTTTGTTTGATGTAGATTTTTGCGGAACGCATGCCGGCACACTAAAGCTGTGTACCAATTCTGTTGATTGTTCTGCCCGCTCTCTCTGGAAGATGATACAATTTACCGTAGATCAGCTGCTGGATAAAATCACACTGCACGAACTGGCCAGCCCCGAGCAGCAACCGGAAAACTTCCTGAATAAATTACTTGAGCAGAATTTTTTGGAGCGGCAACCCGCCTGATAAATTCACCTGCTGCATCACATATAAAAGGTCTCCGAAATTATCTTTCCTTCTTTTACACTGTATACACAGAGTTCAGTCATATTCATGCGCCCACCCACTTTCATGGTAACGTCCATGTTCAGGGTACAGGCAAATGAATTGCCGGCTATCAGTGGTTCAGATACTGCCAGCTGGTGCATTTCTGCTACCATTGCTTCAAACTTGTGTCCCTTTGCTACAATGGCCTCCAGCCCCTTTGTTTCCTTCTCAAATTCCGGCGTGGCAAAAGGCTCAATGCTCACTGCATCCTGGCTGAATAGTTCTGTCTGTGCGGTCTCGTACTGCTGCTGGCGGCACAGCACTACCAGCCTTGCGGCTATTTCCTCTATAGTTTTCATATAGCTTTCTTTATGGTGATTAACAGAATGAGATATCGATACAATCGTCCAAATTTCGTGCACCATTTTTATTCCCCATTTTGGGGAGCCGCTAAACAGTGACTATTTCGCCATATCGTTGTATTCAGTGGGTTGGGTACCCTTTTGCCTGGGTTCCCTGAGCTCTACAGGCTTATTTTTTTTGTTCCTCTTCCGCATCCACATATTTAATAATTCTACGCCAAAAGAAAACGCCATAGCAAAATAGATGTAAGCCTTGTCTATATGGCTATGGTGCAGGGGCTCCAGCCCTTCAAAAAACAAACTAAAACCTACCATCAGCAGAAAAGCCAGGGCCAGCATTTTTAAGGTGGGGTGTTTATGAATGAAATTTGAAATTTTTTCGGAGAAGAAAAACATAATGATCATGGCAATGATTACGGCAATAATCATAACATTTACAATTTTTGCCAGCCCTACCGCGGTAATGATGCTGTCAAAAGAAAAGACCATGTCTATAATAATGATCTGCCCGATAATAGAACCAAAGGAAGCGGGTTTTTTATTTTCTT
>JANPGT010000473.1:0-5397 GCA_031424135.1 Chitinophagaceae bacterium | reverse complement strand
GCCAGGTAGAGCTGAATATCCTGCACGCGGATGAACCAGGTAGTTCTGGCGGCAAGGGCATGCGCAATATGACCCGAGATGATCTCCCGCATAGGCAGTATAATTTATTGGTTACTGGAAAAATAATTGAAAGCTGTCTGCTGGTAAGCTGTGCTAATTTATGGTAAAATGGGCAGACTTATTATATGAAATGCGGTCTGGGCTGCGGTACCAGACCACATTTCATATAACTATTTTGGGGAGATGTACGGGTGAAGGTTGCACTGTCCGGCGCTAATTAACCAATAATCCTTTTGTCCACCGCAACAAATTTTGCAAAACCGGCCAAGGCCGCCGCTATCATAATATTCCTGAACACATTGACCATTTCCAGTTCTTTTTCGCGGGCAAGGCCGTTGGTCATGTTTTCCAGACCCAGTTCTTGCCCCATAGCCCTGGGCAGGTGTACCAGGCATGCCATCAGCAGTACGTATACAGCCATGAATGTGTAAGCCAGTTTATCATATCTTTTAATAAGGGCGCTTATGATAAAAGCCAAAATGCAAACGGCTGTAAAATAATTCCAGAAAAGTGGTGCAGGAATGTAATCAGGAACAAAAGCGGCTCCTGTATCCGGTTTGCCCATGTGTAACGCTACATACATCAAAAAAGAGAGCGGGAAAAGGTATTTCCCTAGGTTCAATAGCTTGTCCATGATATTACTTTTTTAATGAATGGGGAATGGAATAAGCGGCCTGATTTCAACACTGCTGTGCGCATATTTAAGAATAGGGCAGGTTTTGCTCCATTCTTTTACCTCATCTGGTTTATCTGACCTGCAGATCAAAAAACCCGATACAATAATAGCATCCGTCTGCCGGTAAGGTCCCTTGTGAAATTCATTGTTTTGGTAAGTTTCAGTGCCAAATTCAATGGGCGCAGTAGCTACTAATTTACCCTGCATGGCAATATGACCTATCCATGATTGCCACAGGGGCATGTCTTCAGCCATATCCTGCGTGCTGGCCAGGTAGCCGTTGTCTCCGGCGGCGTTGCGGAATAATAACAGGTACTCTTTCATTTTTTTAATTTTAATGGTGAATGAAAGAATAAAATTCAGCCATTAAAAATCCGGGAAGATTGACAAATGTCAACGTTTTATAATTTTGATTTCAGCCTGCTGAATGTTTCCTGTGAGATACCCAGGTAAGAAGCAATGAGTTTGGAAGAAAACCTGGACATCAGGTGAGGGCGGTAGTCCATTAACCACTTAATTCTTTCGAGTGCAGTGAGCGATACAAATGTATTGAGGCGGTACACTGAATTGGCATAAGAGGCTTCCAGGATTTGTTTATACACTTTATCAAAGGGAGGCACTTTTTCCATCATCAGTTGAAAAGAGGGACGGTCAATAGCCAGCAGTGCAGCAGGTTCTATAGCACGTATACTTTCAGTGGCCGGCCGGCCGCTGCCAAAACTGATCAGTTCGGAGCACCAGTTATTTTCTGTAATGATGTCGCGGGTGGTTTCATTCATTTCATTATCGTATACAAAAACCTGTAAACTGCCCGACGCCACAAAATATACATACCTGCAAATGGTGCCTTCTTTCAGCAACAGTTCATTCCGCTTTGCAGGCACTTCTTTAAAGGATGCCAGCACCTGGTCCAAATGATCAATATCATTGCCCAGCCGGTTGATAATATGCTGTTTTAATATATCTAACATTTTAGTACAGTTGTAAAAAATGAAGCAAGTTAAAAATGTTGTACTAATTTATAGATTTCAATGGCAATACTGAAAAGATACGGTGCGATTGCAGCGAAATCTTTTGGCATTTTTTCTTGTGTAGTCTATGGCGGCTATCCGCTGGAAAATTTAAACCTGGCAAGATCCCTGGTTGCTGAGATCGGCGTAGACACCGGGCGCAAACTGGCTATTCAGCAATGTTTGCCGTGGCTTTATGATTGTACTCTTACCGGCAGCACAAATTCCGGAATATGCTTTAACACTTCCGCCTCCGTATCTTTAGCACATGAAAATTACTGCTATCATCGCCCATCTTGAATCCATAGCGCCGCCTTTTTTGCAGGAGGATTATGATAATGCCGGGTTGATCACCGGTACGGCAGATTGGGATTGTACCGGTGCCATCATCAGCCTGGATGCAACAGAAGAAGTGGTGCTGGAAGCAGTAGAGAGAAAATGCAATATGGTGATAGCACACCATCCCATTGTTTTTCGCGGACTTAAAAAAATCAACGGTAAGAACTATGTGGAGCGGGCCATTATTACTGCCATTAAAAATGATATTGCCATCTATGCCATTCATACCAATCTTGACCATGTGGCGCAGGGCGTAAACGGAATGATGGCCAGCAAGCTGGGGTTAATCAACACAAGTATACTGGCGCCTAAAAACGGGCTGCTGAAAAAACTGCAGGTATTTGTGCCCTTGGCGCAGGCAGCACAGGTACGCAACGCATTGTTTGAAGCTGGCGCCGGGCATATCAGTAATTACAGCGAGTGCAGTTTTAATACCGCGGGCACTGGAACTTTTAAAGCAGGGCAGGGCAGTAAGCCTTTTGTGGGTGAGACAGGTAAACAGCAGCAGGAAGAAGAAATAAAAATTGAAACCATATTGCCGGCATGGCTGGAGGGAAAGATTATTGCTGCCATGAAAGCGGTCCATCCCTATGAGGAAGTGGCATACGACCTGTGGCCGCTGGCCAACCAGCACGATAAAACCGGTGCCGGTATGCTGGGAGAATTGCCCGCGCCGATGACGGAAACCGTATTTTTGGCACATATTCAGCAGGTTTTTGGGGTGCCGGTGGTAAAGCATACCCTGCTGACAGGCAGGCAGGTAAAAAAGGTGGCGGTTTGCGGTGGGGCGGGTAGTTTCCTCATTTCCAACGCAATAGGAGTCGGGGCGGATTTTTATATTACTGCCGATGTAAAATACCACGAGTTTTTTGACGCCGATGGCCGCCTGGTGCTGGCTGATGTAGGCCATTATGAGAGCGAACAGTTTACGGTGGCGCTTTTAGCCGGTTTTTTGCAGGAAAAATTCCCTACCTTTGCTGCCCTCAAAACAGGGGTGAAAACCAACCCGGTGAATTATTTCCTGTGATGAGTGAAAGCGCAGGAATTTGTGTTGGCAGGTCGTTGCTGAATAAAGATGAGCAGATGAAAGGATTGCGACGCAACGATGATGCCCAAAAAAACAAATGCTGGTATTCAAACATTCAAAAAATACACACTACAATATGGCAACAGTAAAAGATTTTTCGGTTGAAGAAAAACTCACCTCACTGGTTACCCTGCAGAAAATTGAAAGCAAGCTGGATGAGATCCAGATTCTGAAAGGTGAATTACCAATGGAAGTAAGCGACCTTGAAGATGAGATTACAGGATTGCATGCACGCCAAACCCGTGTAGAAGAAGAAATCAACGGCATCAACGAATTCATTAACCAGAAAAAAGAACTGATTAAAGAATCTGAGGGCCTGGTAAAGAAATACGAAAAGCAGACCACCAACGTAAAAAACAGCCGCGAGTTTGAAGCCGTTAACAAAGAAATTGAGATGCAGCAGCTGGAAGTAAAACTGGCGGAAAAACATATTAAAGACGCACAGGAAGAAATCAGCGAGAAAGCGGTATTGCTGGAAAGGGCAAAGAAAGCCCTTGCTACCAAAGAAGGCGTATTGAAAAATAAAAAAGACGAGCTGGAGAAGATTGTAACCACTACGGAAAAAGAAGAAAAACATTTTAATAAATTGAGTGGGGATGCAAGGGAGAAAGTAGACGAGCGTTTACTGAATTCTTATGACCGCATCCGTAAAAACTACCGTAACGGCCTGGCCGTAGTACCGGTAGAACGCGATGCCTGTGGTGGTTGCTTCAATGCCATTCCGCCACAAAAGCAGAGCGAAATCAAGCAGCGCAAGAAAATCATTATCTGCGAAAACTGTGGCCGTATACTGGTGGACAACGACCTGGCAGATGCTATTGAGATAAAATAGTGAGTGGGGAGTAGTGAGCAGACGCTTACGATGAAAAGTATTTAGAAAATAAGTATAAGATAAAAAAAGGATGCAGCTACTGCGTCCTTTTTTTATGCAGTTACAAATAGGTTTCATGCAGCGGGCAATCGGGGCGGCGGACAAGCGGTTTACTGCTGCTGTGTAAACACCTCTTTGCCGTCTTTGCGTGCCAGGCTTTGCCACTAAGACGGGCGTGAGACAGCCGCGGTGTTCGCCGCGCGAATCCTTTTGTGGGCAGGCTGGTTTTCAATGTGCATATAAAGGCGCGTGCAGCAAACTATTTTCCATTAATTTGCTGCTATAAAATTGAAGCTGTTTAAAACCATGCTGCAGAAATTACATATACAGAACTACGCCATCATTGATGAAATCATCATTGATTTTTCAGGCAAACTCAATATTATTACCGGCGAAACCGGTGCGGGTAAATCTATATTGATGGGGGCACTGTCGCTTATACTGGGCGAAAGGGCCGACAGTGCCGCGCTGCGTAACCGCGAAAAAAAATGTGTGATAGAGGGGCATTTTGCAGCAGCCGGCAGAAAAAATATCCAGCAGTTTTTTACTGCCAACGACCTGGATGCAGAAGACGAGCTGGTGATCAGGAGAGAGATTGGCGTAAATGGTAAATCAAGGGCATTTGTAAATGATACGCCGGTAAACCTGGAACAGTTGCGGCAGCTGAGTGGCATGATGGTAGACCTGCACCAGCAGTTTGATACATTGGCATTGGGCGAAACCGGTTTTCAGCGTGAGGTATTGGATGCACTGGCGGGCAATGCAGCGCTGCTGCTGCAATACCAGCAGGTATATCATCAATGGCAGGAGGGTAGCAGGGCCCTGCTTTTACTACAGGACCAAAAAACACAGTTTACCGCCGTATACGATTATAATAAGTTTCTGTACGATGAGCTGGAAGAAGCGGCGTTTAAAGAAAGCGAGCTGGAAGACCTGGATGCGGAATTGAAATTACTGAGCAATGCAGAAAATATAAAACAACAATTAGGCAGTATTTATTTTGAGCTGAAAGAAAGTGAACAGCCCATCGTGCAGCAATTGAAATCTTTGAATAATAAGTTACATTCTTTGGAACAGTACCATACTTCAATTGAAGGATTGAATAAACGTTTGCTGAGTACACAGATAGAATTAAAGGATATTGCCGATGAACTGGAACAGATCAATGACAATGTTCAATACAGTGCAGAACGCATACAGGAAGTGACCGGCAGGATCTCGCTGGGGTATAAATTAATGAAGAAGCATGGGGTGAATGCGACCGGTGAATTGCTTGCAATAAGAGAAAACCTGCAGCAGAAACTGAATGATGTTTTAAATATCAGTGAAGCGATAGCACAAAAGGAAAAACTCA
>JANPGT010000472.1:0-1690 GCA_031424135.1 Chitinophagaceae bacterium | reverse complement strand
TTTAAATAACCAAACCTTACATACTGTGCTAAAAACCAAATGGCATTAGATTTTTTAGGCGTGTTCACAATACCATTGTTATAAAACGTCATGTAATCATCTTTATATTTTTGCACACCTAACTCGCAACCCAGGTCGTATGAACCTTTTAATCTTGCTTCAATTACCTGCAGCGGCGCATTTACATAATTGGGTTTGGTTAACCAGCCAGCGGCTTTTTTACGATTGCCCATATTATCCAGCCAACGGCAGGCTTCAATAAGGGCTTTCATCACGTTTTTTAAATCGGCCTTATCCGTTGCCGCAAAATTGGCATTCACCACCAGTGCTTTCTCCGGGTGATTCTTCCAGATGTCCTGTGACGCAATATGGGTGAACCCCACATTCTGCGTAGCTGCCACCCCGTTCCATGGCTCTCCTACGCAAAAACCTTCCATATTATCTACGCGCATATTGGCCACCATTTGCGGAGGAGGAATAGTGATAATACCTACAGATTTCTGGTTGATGCCCGCCGCGGCCATCCAGTTGCGCAGCCATATATCATGTGTGCCACCGGGAAAAGTCATGGCAAAAGTGACCTCCTTCCTTCCCTGCACGGCTTTCACCGCGGCAGCCGCTTTGGTTACTTCCTTAAATCCCACCAATCCGCAAAAATCTTTTGAGAGGGTGATAGCCTGGCCATTGTTACTCAATACCATGGCAATTTTCATTTCCGCACCGGCCTTACCGCCAATACCGGTGTATACTGACAGCGGCATCGAGAACAAACAATGCGCACCATCCAGTTCACCATTCAGTATTTTGTCGCGTATCACCGCCCAGGAAGCTTCTTTTGAGAGTTCTACATCCACTCCGTATTTTGCAAAAAGTCCCAGCTCTTTGGCAACTACCAATGGCGCGCAATCAGTAAGCGGAATAAAACCCAGCTTTATTTTTCTTGCAGGCGCAGGCGTTTTAAAAGCAGCCACCGTGCCAAAAACAATGGCCAGGCATAGAAAGAGGGTTATATTTTTTATTGAGGATAACATATTTTTTTTGTTTGTTGTGTACAATAAGAACCGTTCATTAAAATACCCCGTATGCTATTGTTTGATAGCTACCGGTTTTGCATAAAAGAAATCCGGTGTAAACTTCAGCATGGCATAAAACCAGGTGCCGGTTTTGCGGTAGGTATCCGCTACAGCATCTGTAGTAGCCTGCCCCTTTGCAAACGACATATTGGCCGTGGCTTTCATGACTGAATACCCCAGTTCAATATTGGTAAACTTGTTCATATTGTAATTCAACAGAAAGTCTATTTCAGTACCCAGGCGTTTGCCTACCAGTGTGGCGTCTGCCTTTTTCATGTCTTTATTCAGCGAAAAACTGTGCAAATCAATACCAAATGCCAGCGTATTTCCTGTGTACTTTAATTTCAGGTAAGGATTATTCAATCCGCCGGCGGCAGAACCTGTACCTACATAGAAATAATCCATATAACCCCAGTGTTTGTGCGGGGTACCGTAAAGTGGATCAAATTTTTCATCTTCCGCTGTACCTGCATTATTTCCACTCAGCACATCATAACCGGGGGTAACACTTATTTTCCCTTTCTGGTAAGTGGCGGCCACCGTATAATGATAAGCGCTTTTCATTTTTACGCCATCGCGGTTCTTACCTGATTGTGCATAATAAGCCGCCTGCAGGG
>JANPGT010000471.1:0-8052 GCA_031424135.1 Chitinophagaceae bacterium | reverse complement strand
CACCCCTGCTTATCAGCCCCGCACACGTGGTGGCGGTGGAGGTCATGGAAGACCAGCTCAACAGGGTGGTGGTCACGGAAGACCGCAGGGCGGCTTTTCACACAAAAAAAGATAGCAGCACAATTGCCGGGGATGGCGTTGCTGCATTTTGTCAGTTTACATTGATGAGATTAGGCCGTTTTAAATACTGGCTGTTGTATTTAAACTTGATGCCAGTATTGGTTTCTATACGCCATGTATCGCCCGTAAAAGTCTTCCTGGGGTAATAAAATACTTTCAATTCAAAAGTTCCAAAGATCAAACTCTCATTGCGGGTGCGGATGCCACCGCCAATGCTGCTGTACAAATCTGTTTTATAGATATTTTGCTTTACGGGTGTAATGGCGGACAAGTTCCCGAAAACAAAGGGCGCAAAATGAAAATTGATAAAAGTAAAAGGGCTGAAAAAAACCGATTCTGCCCTTAGCGTCGCCCTGAAATCGCCCCCGGCAGAAAGACTGTTTTTCCATTCATCAAGACCATAAGCACTTTGCAGCGCAAGCGGCGCATTCAGCACCGGGTTTACCTGTCCGGTAATACTGGCATTGATAACAGAGCGCTGTTTCCAGTTGGCGCCCAGGTACAATAGCCGGCTGTAGTGGTCAATACTAAACAGCATATTGAAATCTTCGGGCTTTTTGTTACCCCAGAAACTTCCGGTGCGCAAGGTGAAATTGAAATACGCTTTGTGCCGGTTAAAATAATACCGCTGGATGTCGATACCCGCATAGGGCCGGTTCTGCTGCTGTTTATTTATCCAGCCTGCTGTAACAGAGACATCAATGCCCTCCGGAACGTCTTCATTTCTGCCAAAGCCATAAAAGTATTTTGTCTTGTAGAAATTCTGTTTAAAAATGGATAAGGCCCCCAATACCCCCGTAATATCTGCGTACTGGTAATAATAGAGATTGGCGTATTTATCGGGCACCGTAAGAAACAACTGTTTAAAATAGCGGAGGCTCACCAGGGTACGCAACCTGTCGTCTTCGTTACCACGTGCCAGCTTATAGGCACCGGTATTCCATCCAATCCAGCCATCGTAATTAAAATAATGGTATTTGATGTCTGAATGATAAAAGGAGTCTGTCCAGAACATATTCTGGGTAACATGGTTGGCCGCCTCAAAAGAATAACTCCATTTTGAGTAGGGATTTATAAGGGGTTTTACCAATCTTATATACAAATTCTCTTCTTCTTTCTGCAGCGTGTTCATGGTATTGCCAAAACTGGTAAACCCTGCATACGCGTCTATAAATGATCCACCAATATTCCGGTAAATATATTCCGCAGCATAACCGGCATGTTTGCGTCTTTCCTGGTTGTACAAAAGTCCCGCAGCTATACTGCTGCCGCTGCCGCCCAGGTTTTCCTCTTTAACAGACATTTCAAAGCTCCTGGGATTGTGTACCTCAAAACTGCCGCCAATTGAAAGTACGTCTTTGGTCCTGATAAGAATGTCTACAGAGTCTGAATTGGCATTGCTGGGAAAAACAAAAATCTTTGCATCCTGTATATACGGCTGGTCACGCAGGTGCCTTTCATTATCTGCCATCAGGTAGGCCTGCAGGTGGTCTCCTTTCTTAAAAAAAAGATTGTTCCTGATCACAAATTCTCTTGACTTGTGGTGTGCACTATTGGCCAGTTTGGTAAAAGTATTTTTGAAATTATGCGCGGTATCGGTAATCAGTGTACCAAAATCCAGCCGCTGTACTTCAATATTCCTGATAATTTTTCCCTCAAAAGATACAAAGGACAAATCATTTCGCTGTGCTGCGGCTTCCAGGTCAGAGGCAGCCGTATCGCCTACCAGGTTGCTGGCCAGTTTACCCACAAAGCCCTTCTGCTTTTTAAGAAAGCCCACAATGCTGCGTTTGCGCTTACTGGTATCCTGCTGTGCAGAAACAGTTGATTCCAGGCAAGCTATTAACGCTACGAATAAGAATATTTTAAGTACCGGTGCCGTCCGCATGCTCAGGTTCGTCAAATTTTTTCAAAATACACTTTTTAACTGATTCAGGCAGTACAAATGCAATGCCCGACAGGCAGAGGATAATTGGTATGTGAAAGGTTGTGTATAAGGGATATAAAATTAAAGGCAGGCTTTAAGATACTAAACTTGCCGTGCGTTTGCAAACCGGTAAGGCCTGGTTAAGGTCAGTGGGCGCAGATAGGCGCTAAAAATAACAGGTACTTAACTTTTTTTAAGATGCCAAACCATCTTTTTTTTGGGATCTGATCATTTGCCCGTAATCCATTTTTTTAGCAAGGCAGGACACAGCCAGGGCAATTCGCATTATTTTGGTAGGATTGGTTTTGGCACTGTCTATCCACCTGCTGAAATATAAGCGGTGAGAACTTGCCAGTGAATTAAAGTGTGCCAGTGCTGCAGGCTCATCGGCCAGGCATTCCATCAAATCTTTGTTTAGTTCAGGGGCTTTCTTATCTTCTGTTAACTGTACATTTACTGTTGCTCCTTTCCGCTTACCAATGGCCTTGCGCATCGCTGCATTTAACGCCATGATAAAATTGCCGCCACCCATGGGAATCAGCGCTACTTCCTTAATAATATGATCATCCAGCCTGCCTTTTACGCGGAAAGATTTCCTGTTGCCCGGTTTCAGATCCAGTGCAATTTTTTCAGGAACAGGAATATAGGTCCACCCGGTTTTTTCTCCCTGGTCATCAAATTTCAATATGGTAGCAGTAAACTTCACCATGGCCAATGTTATTATTGTCAATATTATTTTAAAGATAAAAACATTGAACAAAATAACATACGCAATAATTGCATGGCAGTTTTCAGCCGCCCTATTCATCATAGATAAACTATACGGGCAAAACCATTATAAAACCACCAGTTTAAAAATTGTCAATTTGTTGAGATTTCCGGTAACATAGATCATATACAGACCCGGTCTTAGCTTGCCTGTCTGCAACAATTTGTTATTGATACCCGGCTGCACAGTGAATTTTTCTGTTTGAAAAACATTGCCGGTAGTGCTCATTATCTGAACAGCCACCATACCCCCTTTTTCACTTTGCAGCTGCAGGGTTATATTTTGACCGCCCGATACAGGATTTGGATATACACCATTTACGAATAATGTTTTCTGCTGAAGGTCCACCCCTATCCTGCCGTCCTCCTTATCATCCTCATCTTCATCATAGTCGCTATTGTCTTCTCCATGAGGTTTTGTATGAGGAAACTTATGTTTAATAACAAACGGCGGATACAATTGACTTTGTGGAATGACTGCCTTTGGCGTAGAAGCGCTGGACCAGAGCAACCTGGCTACTGCAGCCCCCTTCTTATCATAATATTCCATTTTTATATCATATTTCACTCCCTTCACAAGAGCTATGCTGCCATGGTTCTCCGTGGCCGTATGCTTTTTCCAGTTATCAATAATTTTACGTCCATTTACCCAAAGCCTGACTCCTTCGTCGGTATAGGTGTAAAAAGTATATGTTTCACTAGACATTGGCTGCACATATCCAGTCCACCGTACTGAAAATTTTTCCGCATTCAACTGCGGTAAAGGGGAATTGTTTCCCCAGTTAAAATCCACCAGCGGATCAATTCTTGAAAAAATGATATGGGCATTGGGGTGCGACTTGTCAAAATAATCGCCCCTGAGCCCTGTTCCGTTGCCTGTAGAGGTACCGCCGGCTGTAGTGAATCCAGTTACACCAGTACTGCAGCCCGCAGCAGATCCGGTGGCATTCCTGGGTACTATATACCAGTGATAGGATGTTGAGGGCGTTAGACCAGTCAGGGCGTAAAAATTTTTATTAACGGTGGTAATAGCAGCAACAGGTACAAGATTTCCTTTCCAGACATACACATCATAGCTGCTGGCGGCGGGCGCAGCCGTCCAGGATAAATTGATAGACCCTGTCCCTGAAATAACAGCACCGTTTAGTGGTAAAAGGTTAACTGCACAGCCTGGCACAGCAGCCGGGGTGGCTGTTGTAAAAATGGCTTTGTTGCTGCTGCATCCGGTAGCAGCACCGGCCGCATTCCTGGGTACAACATACCAGTTATATAAAGTGCCGGGCAGAAGTCCGGTAGCATTGTATACAGTACCCGTCACTATTGCCCGTGCAGCAGAAGGCACCGCATTACCCTGCCACAAATACACCTCGTAAGATGCAGCGGTGAGGGCGGATGCCCATGTTAATATTGCGCTGGACGTGGTTGTAAGTAAAGCGCCGTTGGAAGGTAAAATGCCAGCAACGCAGGAAGGTATTGGTGTAGCAGCATTTGCTGTTACAAAACTGGTCTGACTGGCGCTGCATCCTGCAGCGGCTGTGCCATTACCGTTTTTGGGAACCACAAACCATGCGTATTTAGTGGCAGCCGCAAGCCCGGCAGCGTTGTAAGCAGTAGAAGAAACGTTTGCCACCGGCATTGTGGGTACAGCCGCACCGCTTAGCCACAGGTAAACATCATAACTGGCAGCATTGGTGGCAGGCGTCCAGCTTAATGCGGCAGTTGTGCCGGTGACCAGCGATCCGCCATTGGCCGGCAACAGGTTAGTTGTACAGCCTGGTACCGGCACCGCAGCAGCAAGCGTAAAGCTGATATCATCTATTGCAAAATCATTACCGTTGGTAACTGCAGAACGGTTGATGATGGCCAGGTCTGCAACGGTAGCAGTACCCGAATTCCAGGTAAAACTGAATTTTTTCCAGCTGGTATTTCCTGCACCGGCAACTTGTACATAGCCGCTGGTAAGCGCGGTTCCGTTTACAGTGGGCGCCAGTTGCGCGGGGTTGCTGCCATTCTGGTTACCAGTATAAAAACTGAACTCGTAATTGGTATTCGGCGTAACTGTAACAGGGTTGTAGATTTTCCATACTTCATCACCAGCCGTAAAAGTACAACCCGTGCCTGCTTTTGTATAGTTTACCAGGAAACGACCGCCCTGAAGACCGCCGGCATCTTGTGTAAACATGTTGGTACCGTTGGTAACTATCCCCCCCATGCAGTTGAAATTGCCGATACTGTATGCAGGGGCAGAAAAATATGGTTTATCGAAATTGAAGTGTTCAGCATACAAGGTATCCGTTGCGCAGGTTTTGGTGCTTATCAGCACCGGGTTGGGCGTCCAGGCAGACCAACTGCCGCCCGCCTCTCTCATAAAACGTACCCTGTAGCGGCCTACCTGCGTTGCCGTGTATTCGTTACCGTTAGCCCCGGCAACAGCAAATCCATTCAGCTGCCACTGGTACGCATAATAGCCGGCGGTAATGCCCATGCGGGCTGCAATTGGCTGTCCGCTGCAGAACTGGGTATTGCCGAAATACACGAGTGGTTGTGCTTTGTGGGCACTGTTCCAGTAACTGGTGCTGATAAAAGAACCGGTGGCATTCTGCATATTCCACATATCCGTCCATGTATTATGCCCGTTATCTGAGAAAAACTGCTGGTAAACGTTTCCACCCGCATTGCGAAATGCAGCATTAAATGCCTGCACTGCATACGGATCCGGGTTGATGTCAACACCCCCATTTGCAATCCATACCGGTACATGCACAAAGCCGGGAATAGTGCCGTTCAGCGAACCTATCTGTGCAGGCGAAGATGAAAGCGCTGCCGCCACCCTTTTGGGATACATACTGCTGTAAGCTACAGCGCCATAACCACCGGAAGACAGGCCCATGCTGATGATTCTGTCCGGATCGGAATTATTGTATTTCTGCAAGGTATCAAGTATGCCATTAATCTTGCTGAAATGATAGTCACTCCAGCCCACAGCAGTTTCCTGGGGAAAAATCAGGAACCCATTCCAGTCGCCATTATTAATACGCTGCTCAAACAGTTGTGCGCCCCATAATAACTGGAACTCGTTGTCTGTAATGGGGCCAATCTCACCACCGCCATGAAAAAAAACAACCACGGGATATTTAACGGCATTGGCAGGGTTATAATTATTGGGGAAGCGCATGCGGAAAGCCAGTCCATTCCACATATAGCTCTTAAAATTACCGGTACTCCATGACATCCGGGGCGTTCTGACCCATTTTGCCATTACATTGTTTGACCATGTGGGATTTGTAACGCTGCCCGCCGGGCCTGCTGCATTGTAGTTTACAACAGCGTCGTTTGCATCAAAAACATTCTGCCCCCGGAGTAAGCAGCAAGAAAACAGCAGTAAGATAAAAACAGCAGTAAAGTTCATAACCATAGAGTGTGAATTAGCTAAAGGAATAATGCAGTTACAGGTAAATTAAAGGATGATCAGAGCAGGCGAAACAATGGCCAATGATTTTACCAGAGGATGGGATAATACACAGCGGCGCTGCACAAGAGGACGGCCCGGTTCCAAATTACTTCAATAACAACAAAGAAAGCAATTACAAAACAAAAAACCGTTATTCCTGTCAGTACCAGCCGCACTTATTATGCCATTTTTTTTATCTCAAATGCCTTCATTCAGCTTCGTATTTTTACCATATACTGAAATGATCACAGCAGCACTGTGGCTATTTGCGCAGGCATGGCGACTGTAATAATAAAAAAAATGCTGTCCCGCAATGGAACAGCATTTTCTGAACTGTAATAGAACCATTATCGTACTAGCAGTTTCAAAGTGGCTGTTTTGTCTACATTGCCGGTAACTCTAACTACGTATATTCCTGGAGAAAGGTTGGCCGTATGCAATGTCCTGGTATTTGCACCCGGCGCTACAGACAGTTGCTGGCTTTGCACAGCATTTCCCATAGTATTCACTATCTGCAGATTGACAATACCGCCTGCAATACTGTTCAGCTGCAGTACAGCGTTCTGGCCTTTTATCACAGGATTGGGATATATCCCTGTTTTAATGGTAAGCCCACCAACCGGCTGAATAGCGGCCTGTGCTGTTGCCGGCTGCATTTGTTTGGTGGTGGCAGCTGCTATCCTTGCGCCTGCCGCATTTACCGTAATTATTACCTGTGAATAAGACGGTACGCCATTATTATCTTTTACCTGCAACCCAATTGTATAGGTGCCCGCAGTGGTAAGACCGGTAATAGTAGGCGTCATGGAGAAAGGATTACTTATTGTAACAGCAACAGGTGCTCCTATTTGGTACCAGTAAAACTCAGCAATACTACCATCAGGATCGTAGGATGCGCTTCCGTTCAATACGACAGAACTTACCGGCAACGTGATGGAGGTATTGCTGCCAGCATCCGATACCGGTCCTGCGTTGCCGCCGCCTGTTGCTACTGCGGTGGTGAACGTTGTCCTGTTGGTAGTACCACAGGCCGTGTTAGCGCCACTGGCATTTCTTGGAGCAATATACCAGCTGTATAGTGTATTGGCTGCAAGGTTGGTTGCGTAGTAGGTTAAAGCCGTGGTGTTGGTTACCAGCACTGTGGGTACTGCATTGCCAGCGGCCAGGTATACATCGTAAGACACAGCACCCGCCGAAGCCGGCCAGTTTAATCTCGCTGATGTTTGTGAAGGCAAAGTTGATCCATTGACCGGCAATGTATTGGTTATACAAGCAGGCACCGATGCCGTTGTAAAGCTGGTGGTATTAGCACCACAACCGGTAGCCGCACCAACTGCATTTCTGGGTGCAATGTACCAACTGTACAAGGTACCGGCTGTTAATCCACTTGCATTGTAGGTTAAAGAAGTGGTATTGGTGACAAGTGTTGTTGGTATGCTGGTTCCTGCTGCCAGGTATACATCGTAGGAGGTGGCATTGGTTGCAGCAGGCCATGTTAAGGTAGCCGTGGTTTGAGCTGCGACAGAACTGCCGTTGGCCGGCGATGTATTGGTTACACAGGATGGCGCTGCTGTAGGCGCTGCTGTGGTAAATGTGGTTCTGTTAGAAGCGCCACAGGCTGTGTTTGCACCGCCCGCATTTCTTGGTGCAATATACCAACTGTACAAAGTGCCGGCTGTTAATCCGGTTGCATTGTAAGTTAAGGACGTAGTGTTGGTAACCAGTGTTGTTGGTACGCCGCTACCTGCTGCCAGGTATACATCATAAGAAGTGGCAGAAGCCGCCG
>JANPGT010000470.1:0-3772 GCA_031424135.1 Chitinophagaceae bacterium | reverse complement strand
AACAAAAGAATATTTATACTTTGATAACCACGGAGCCACGGTGACACAGCGGGGTACAGGGTATTATTGACAGCCGGGTATCCATGCTGGTCTTGTTATTGACAGGCTGCACCGAATTAACTGGAATGCGGAATTCACGCTGCGTAACCCCGTGTCACCCTGCCTCAGTGGTTCAGTAAATCAGAATGCGGTGGCAATTTCCCCGATTTACTTATTTTTGACGCGTATGCATGAAGAGAAGACTACTGCTTTAATTACAGAAGAACTGATTATTGACTCGCAACTGTTACAACATACTGTAACCATCAGCTGCTTTCTACCAGGCAATGTTGCCCGGCCCGAAGAAATGGGACTATTGCTGATCAATGATGGCCAGGACATGAAGACCATGGGATTTGCCGGTATACTGCAGGACCTGCTTGTCAACCACGAAATTGAACCACTGCTTTGCGTGGCCATTCATACCGGTAAAGAAAGAATGGCGGAATATGGCACAGCGCATACCGCTGATTACATGGGCCGCGGCGCCAAAGCAGGTTTGTACACCCGGTTTGTGTTCGAAGAATTGCTACCTTTTATTCATTATACCTACGGCATAGCCTCGTTTAAAGAAAAGTCTTTCGCAGGCTTTTCGCTTGGAGGATTGAGTGCACTGGACATTGTGTTGAATCATCCCCGGGAATTTTCCAAAGCAGGCGTATTCTCCGGTTCATTATGGTGGCGCATTAAGGGGCTGAACGATGGCTACAACGAAGCCACCGACCGCATCATGCACATGCAGGTAAAACGGGGCGGGTATTATCCCTGGCTGAAATTCTTCTTCGAAATTGGCGCACTGGATGAAACCATGGATCGTAACAACAATGGTATTATTGACGCTATTGATGACACATTAAGTTTGGTGGATGAACTGGTGGCCAAAGGCTATAGTCCCCATGATAATATTCATTACCTGGAACTGGGCGATGGGCGGCACGATGTAGCCACCTGGGGACGCGCCATGCCGGTCTTTTTAAAATGGGGCTGGGGTAAAAAGTAAAGGGTAGCTGTTTTTATACAATCAGGCAGCAACAAAATTTTAAAAAATAATTTCCTGATCCGGTTTGCGTTGGGTGATATAGTTTTATTTTTCTTTCAATAAAATGGTTACCAGGGTTCCGGCGCCCGGTGTACTTTCCAATGCCAGTTTTCCTCCTGATTGCTGTACTATTTCTTTCACCAGGTACAGTCCGATGCCTGAACCCTCAATGGCATTTTCAACCCGGTAATATTTTGAAAAAACGGCTTCATGCCTGCTGCTGTCTATGCCAATACCATTGTCCTGTATACTTATGCTGAAGTATCCATCTACGGAGCTGGTTTCAATGACAATTTGAGGTGTACGTTCCGGTGACCTGTATTTAATGGCGTTGCTTAAAAGGTTGAAAAGAAGGGTTCTTAATTTACGCCGGGGGAAGCTGATTTGGGAAACACCGATTTTATATTTGATCACTGCGCCGGACGAAATAATATCATCCTGCAGGGTGAGCCGCACATCTTCTATAATATGTTCTATGTTCAGCAGATCTACTGCAGCCTTATATTTATGTTCCTGTTTCCTGGTATCCGTCAACTCATAAATGATGGTCTGCATTTTATTCAGTGAGCTTTCTACCAGGCCCAGCAGCTGTAAGAATTCGGCCGAATTTTCGTTCACCACTGTTTTGAAATGCTCAACTGCCAGTATCATGGTGGTCAGTGGGTTTCTGATATCGTGCGAAATGGTATCCAGCAGGGTTTCGTGTTCTGCATTCAGCTTTTCCTGTTCCTTTAAATCATTGATGCGGCTTGTAATTTCAACAAAGGTTATGATTACGCCATTGGGGTCGCCTTTTTCGTTGATGTAGGGAATAATATTCATCTGGTACCACCTGAAGTCTGTGGTTTGAATTTCCTTTTCCAGGATATCACCCGAATTAATTACAAGCCCAATATTTTCGGTGAGTGCAGGAAATCGGATATTGTCTGAAAGCTCATTGAAGTGTCTGCCCAAATCAGCCTGTGATAAATTGAACTGCTTCATCGCGGGGGGCGTAAACTTTCGCAATACAAACGCTCCATCTATATACAATTGGGGTATAATGGTGTTCCTGAAGTAGTTTTCCAGTTCAGTGTTGCGTTCAATAATTTTTTTTACTTCTGTGGGTAAGTCCGCCATTTTTAGGGTAATGTGTATGGATTATAGAAAACCCAGCCTTTTTAACGGTGTAAGGTAGCTGTAATTCTGCCAGCGCAGCTCACTTATATCATTATTAACACCAGTATTCTCAAATCTCCGGCAATTAAACCCTTTCAGCCATGCAGTTGTAACATCCCGCTTTTGCATTGTGTATATGTATATAACTGACCTCCGCTGCTTCAAACAGGGTGTGGAGGCTGTCTGACAGGTGAGTGCCTTCCGTTACCAGCGCGTTTTTCATCATGCCATGCTGGTCATAAGCCCGTAGTGAGAGCAGTCGGTGCTGCAGCATCACCGGTATTTCATTGACGCCCGGCATAGTAGTTTTTGCGTTTTTTCTGATATAAATGGGACCAGCAGATTGGTAGGGTGAAGCGGTTGGGTGATGCTGATAAGGCAGCAGCAGCACTTCTTCACCCGGCGCTGCATCCTGCAGGCTAACGCGGCAGGGAAAGCCGGGCTGTTTGTCAGCGGTCATTCTTACTGCACCCATTTGTTGCAGGGTGGCGTCATCGAAGCTAAAAAGCGCCGCAAATATTTCTTCCGGCAATGCTTTAATTTGAAACTTGGACATGTGGTTTATTTTCTACAAAACTCACCTGTAAAAAACAACACTACAACCCGGTTCTTGCTGAAATACGGTAAAGCAACTTGTTTAAACACGATTGCTGTAAATGTGTTTCCCGGCCTTTTATTTGTGTAAACCCTAACGCTTATTGGTTAATTTTAGTGGATACAGCAATTTTTTATCATGGATGAAGCCTACCAGCAGGAAGTATACGCAGTATTAGCAGCATGGCAAAGGCAAATGGTCCGCCGCCCTTCTTTGTTTAATAAATTTTCAAAAAAGATCCAGGTGAAGATCAATACCTGGATACCGGAGAAAGTGCACCAGGCCATCACCACTACGATTAAGCAGATGATACGCGCCGTATTGTTTGGGGCGGAATATACTACTGCCCAACCAATGCTCAACCAGACCCTGCAGGCGCGTGAAGCAGCCGTATTACAGCGGATAGCTTTCTATAAAAATACAGCCGCCGTGGAAGGTGGTATTACCGGGGCAGGTGGCATACTGCTGGGATTGGCCGATTTTCCTGTTTTATTGGGCCTTAAACTTAAGCTGCTTTTTGATATTGCTTCAATGTATGGATTCAATGTGTCGGATTACAAAGAAAGGGTATACCTGCTGCATATTTTTGAACTGGCTTTCTCCAGCCACGAACACCGCAAAAATATTTATCTCAAAATGACGGATTGGGATGCAAAAAGCCATGCATTGCCGGAAGATATCAATGCCTTTGACTGGCGCAATTTTCAGCAGGAGTACCGGGACTATATTGACCTGGCAAAAATGGCCCAACTGGTGCCGGTTATTGGTGCACCTGTCGGACTGGTGGTGAATTACCGCCTGGTAAAAAAATTGGGGATAACAGCCATGAATGCTTACCGCATGCGATTGATAAAATAATATATGTAAACGCCCATCCATTAAAGCAGGTGTTAGGTGCCAGCCTGTATTGCTGAAATGCCTGTAAGCAACCCCTTAGTTAA
>JANPGT010000469.1:0-1810 GCA_031424135.1 Chitinophagaceae bacterium | reverse complement strand
CTTCTTCTCTTTATAGTTTTGTTTAAGCTCTTCCCATACAAAGCAGATGCGTTTGTCTATCAGTCTTTTTATTACCGGGTATACATGGCCGGCATCCAGTACCTGCTGCACTTCGGCCAGCTTCAGCTCTTTTTTAATCAGCAATGCCTCTGCTACCAGGAACTCGTCATTATCCAGTCCGCTGAAATCATCGCCTGCTTCTTCATTATACAGCAGGATGGTTTCACTGCTGAGTTTAAAATGTGTAGGCAGGGCGGCCTGCATTACTTCGCCTTCGCTGCACAGGTAGTAATTGGCCATCCAGGTCCACAGGCTTTGCTGCTGCGGAAAGATGATGGGTTCTGTATCCAGTACATTTAGAATTTCTTTTGGAACGAAAGCCGCAGGCGCGTCAGGGTGCAGGCGTTTAACCAGTCCCGCATACTTTTTATTTTTCAGTACCACTTCTACCCTGCAGCCGGGTTTTACGTCATTGTGCAAATGTGCAGGTATGGCCCAGGTATAATTGCGCGGCAGTGCCAGCGGAATGATGACCTCGGCGAAGAGGGTGTTTTTTATGGGGAATAGTTCGTTTGTATTAAGGATAATTTCTTCCAAGTTAAATTCTTTTATCAGACATATATTTTCTTTTTTGCGCCGCCAAAAAAGAAACAAAAAAGGCGACCCGAAAACCCCGCCTGAATGACGCAGTCGGGCAGGGAAAACAGCCCGTTTTCAGGAGAGTTCATTGATGTAGCTTTTGTACTACTGTGATGAAGATCATTTGGTCTTTTGTCAACGCCTTCAATGTAATTGCCGAATCAAACAATACCCTCTGCAGCGTCTACACTATCAGGGTAAATCCCGCCCGACTATGAACTGTGAACTATGAACTATGAACTTCTTTCAACGCTTTCTCCATTCTTTTCCACACCTGCTCTTTTAGTGCAGGCAAATCATCGCCTGTTAATCCTTCTACCGGTACCGGCTCCAAAAAAATAGCCCTGCATTTACCCGGCGTAAAGCTAAGCACACTATTATAATGCAGACGCTTTAATGTATCGGGAAAAATAACGGGCAGCAGCGGTGTCTGTGTTTCTATGGCTATGCGGAAGGCGCCATCATAAAAATCTTTTAATATTTCGCCGGTAGTATTAAATGTTCCTTCCGGGAAAATAAAGACCGAGATACCTTTTTTCAATATTGATTTTAACAGCAGCACACTTTTTTTGCGGTTCTCCGGGCTGCTGCGGTCTACCATTACCGCGGCGTTGCGGTAGAGGTAACCAAACAGCGGCACTTTGGCTATCTCTGCCTTGCCCAGCGCACGCGTCGGCTGGCGGATGGTTTTTACAATCATGGGAATATCCATGTAAGAAATATGGTTGGCGACAAATATGTAATGCTCATCCCGCAATGGGGCCGCTGATGTTTGGATAGATTGCGCCCGCAGGCCAATCAACAGGAACCAGACATCTGACCAGGCACTGCAAAGCCGGTATATCCAGTTACCTCCCCGTACTTTTCCAAAAAAAGAGGCAATGATCACAAACGGAAAGATCACCAGCAGTAACAGTGCAAAAGTGAGCATGGCGTAAATGCTGTAAAGCGCCTGTAAAAATTTAAGCAAGACGGTATCAGTTTTAGGGTGGAGGGTTAACGCTCGTGTTTATTTTCATCGCCGGGGCAATGGCATTCAAATTCATTATCCAGATCAATACAGGTAACCACTTTTGTTTTGGTATCGCATTGGGCAAATACAATGCGCAGGTGTTGTTTATCGGCCGAGTAACCTTCCAGTGCATAGGTAGGGCAAGGCCTGCCGCTGGCC
>JANPGT010000468.1:0-2871 GCA_031424135.1 Chitinophagaceae bacterium | reverse complement strand
TGCCCCCAAAGATTATATTATCTCACTGGGGAAAGACTTCACCGTACCCGTACGCAATTCATTATCAGAAGTGGGAGAGACGCTCTTGCTGGCTTTTGGCCTGGTAGCTATTATTATCTTTGTGTTCCTGCGCGACTGGAGAAGTACGATTATACCACTGGTGGCCATACCCGTTTCAATTATCTCTGCATTCTTCATTATGTACATTGGTCATTTTTCCATCAATGTACTTACCCTGCTGGGGCTGGTACTGGCCATTGGCCTGGTGGTAGATGATGCCATTGTGGTGCTGGAAAATATTTACAGTAAGATAGAACAGGGTATGACGCCGCTGGAGGCTGCACGTAAGGGATCCGATGAAATATATTTTGCGGTGATTTCTACTACCGTCACCCTGGCAGCGGTATTCCTGCCCATTTTGTTCCTGGGCGGAATTACCGGCAGGCTGTTCAAAGAATTTGCCATTGTTGTATCAGGTTCCGTTTTAATCTCTGCTTTTGTAGCACTCACTTTATCGCCCATGATGAGCGCCTACCTGCTCAAGGCCGGCAGCTCGCACAACTGGCTCTACAGAAAAACTGAACCCTGGTTTGTGGCACTGAACAATGGCTATGAAAAAACGCTGCGGGCTTTCTTCCGTTTCAGGTGGTTGGGCTTTGCATTATTACTGTTGTCATTTGGCATTGCTTATTTACTGGCACCCAAACTGCCCTCAGAACTGGCGCCGCTGGAAGATCGTTCTATGATAGGATTGGCAGTGATTGCACCAGAAGGTACTTCTTATGAAAGCATGGAAGAAACCATGAAAGCCATCAGTAACTACGTATCTGATTCCATTCCTGATTTGAATGGCAACAGGACCTATGCCGGTATCGCCGCTTCCATCGGTACACTGGTACAACCCGTAAACGGTGGCTTTCAATGGATTTTCCTTAAAGACCCCAAAGAGCGGAAAAGTGGTTTAACACAGGCACAGTTATACCAGCAACTGGTAGTTGCTTCGCAAAAATTCAGGAATGTGATCTGTATTCCTATCCAGATTCCAACCATTGGCGGCTTTTCCAGTTCTCAACCACTGGAGTACGTGATACAGGCACCTGATCTTAAAAGCCTGGTAGATGTGATGCCCAAACTAATGGGCGAAGTATACCAGAGTAAAAAGCTTTCTTTTCAGAACCCCGACTTTAAAGTGAACCGCCCGGAGATTGGTATTACTATCGACCGGCAGCGTGCCGCTCAATCCGGTATCAGCACGCAGGAGATTGGCCGCACTTTGCAACTGGCCCTCAGCGGCAGAAGGTATGGTTACTTTATTCATAACGACAGGCAGTATGAAGTAATAGGACAGTTAGACCGGCAGGAACGTGCAGCACCGGCCGATCTGCGTTCGCTGTTTATGAAATCATCCAATGGCGAAATGATTTCACTGGATAACCTGGTAAACATGAGTGAGAGTGTCAGTCCGCCGGCATTGTACCGCTATAACCAGTCTTACAGCGCTACCATTTCTGCAACGCCGGCAGCAGGTGTCAGCCTGGGAGAAGCCATCAAAGAGATGGATGCCATTACCGCCAAAGTATTACCAAAGGGGTTTAGAACTGCCTTGTCTGGTCAGAGCCGCGATTTTGCAGAGAGCAGTTCCAGTTTAATTTTCGCGTTCATTTTTGCTATCATTCTTATTTACCTGGTATTGGCGGCACAGTTTGAAAGTTTGATAGATCCTTTTATTATTCTCTTAACAGTGCCGATGGCCGTTACCGGTGCATTGCTGAGTTTGTGGCTGACCAATCAGTCTGTCAATGTATTCAGTGAGATAGGCATTATTATGCTGATAGGATTGATTACCAAAAACGGTATCCTGATTGTAGAGTTTGCCAACCAGCGCAAAGAAGAAGGTATGAATGTGCGCGATGCGGTACTGGCCGCAGCCGTTTCCAGGTTCCGCCCCATATTGATGACCACACTGGCCATGATTTTTGGGACACTCCCTATTGCACTTTCACTGGGCGAATCTTCCGGCAGCAGAACATCATTGGGCATTGTGGTAGTGGGTGGTTTATTGTTTGCAGGTATATTAACCCTGTACGTAATACCGGCGGTGTATTCTTATTTCTCCCGCCCTTACCGGAAAAAAGCAGGCAATCCTGTTTTGGCGAATCCATTGCAGGTAAGTGGTCTTCCTGTGTAATCAATTTTTTGAATCAACTGAATTAATTTTTATGACACACAAACAAGCATATATATACACATTTACGGTATTCGCGCTTATCTGCCTGATGTCTTATGTGGCCAGCGGGCAGGTGCGTACACTGTCTTTACAGGAAGCACTGTCACTAACGCTATCAAACAACCGGGAATTAAAAATCAGTTCCCTGGAAGCAGACAGGGCGCTGGAACAGGTAGTAATAGCAAAGGCACAGCAGCAACCGGTTGCGGGTATTACCGGACAGATGGCCCATTATTTTCAATCGCCTGCATTTTTTGGTTTTGGCAGCAATACCAGTGGAAATGATAAAATTCCCTATGGACGTTTTGGTGGAAAAGATCAATTGGCAGCCACCCTGTTTGTAACGCAGCCGTTGTACAACGCCGGTATTCAACCAGCTATTCAAACAGCAAAATTGCAGCAGTATAAAAGCCGGTTACAGCTTACTAACCGGGAGACGGAAATTGCCGCGTTTGTAAAGCAGACTTATATACAGGTACTGGTACTGCATGAACGTGTTAAGCTGCAGCAGGAAAGCCTGGCACGCAATGAAAAAGCGCTGATGGATGCAAAGTCATTGTTGCTGAAGGGCAGGGCGCTGCGGGTAGATACATTACGGGCTTATACTTCTGTGAAGAACCTGGAGCCCGGGCTGTTGAAATTGC
>JANPGT010000467.1:0-12588 GCA_031424135.1 Chitinophagaceae bacterium | reverse complement strand
TATACGTACTTACCGCCCTTCTCTATAATTTTAGGCATCGCAGGTTTTGTAACTACCGCTTTTGCAACAGTATTATTAATGATGGCGGGTTTTGCTGCAGGTGTCTCAGGAATATATTCGGGTGGGCCTACAAAAATAGATTTCCTGTTGACGGGCAATTCATACTTAGTATTAGCAGTATTTGTTGCAAAGTCCGGTACAGCAACATTGTTGCGGTTCATTAGACGGGTGCCGGTGCAGGAGGTAAAGAAGACGGCACCAACAAGGGCCAAGGGTAAAAAGAATTTCGGGTACATGTTTCAAAGGGTTAAGATAACAATGGGTTTTTCTACGGATTATGGATTTTCGCTTTTCAAACTTCGGTTTCTACTTATCTGCGACTAAGAGAATAGTTTGTTTTGCTGATACAAATGTCTAAAAAAGCCGTAATTAGTGCAATAGTAGTTCTACGAAACCCATTGTTTATAAGCTTATTGATCGAAAAACCCCGGTGAAATGCCGGGTTTTTTCGATTTTTGGAGTAAGGGTATACCTATATAAATGCTTAATGTCTTACCTGTGCGTCGTGCTTCTGACGATAAATGGCACGGCTGGCACGCTTTTGTTCCCTGTGTAATTTTGCGCGTTCCTGCACCGTAACAACACCATCCGCTTTTGCTTCCTTTTTATCTGCCTGGATTTTCGCCTGACGTGCTTCCAGTTTCACCGTTTCCCTGGCAGTAAGCTCTCCACTTTCTATACCACCGGCTATCCTCTTCTGCTGATTCTCCTGTCTCTCGCGAACGCGGGGTGTTTTTGTTTGTGACATACCTGCAAAACTTACCGATACTAAAGCCAGTACTAAACCGGCAGCAATTAAATTCTTTTTCATAAAGTGGTTTTTGTTTTTTTAAAATACGTACATATTATAGACGCGCTGCAGGCAGTCAGGTTTAAAAAAAACTGAAAAAATACTTACTCAAGAACAGAAGATGATATCGCAATGTACATCAGCAGCTTACAAAAAGTAAATACGCATGAACCTTGCTACGTCGTACTTACCCTATGCGTAATATGAAAAACTACCACAACTTTCTTTTACATTGTTCAACATTGCGCTGCAGTTGCAAAGAGCGGTAAGCAGAAAGTATGAGTAACGGACCTTACCGGCATATAATAATAAAGCCCGGCGTAAATGCCGGGCTTTATTATTATATGATAAAAACTGCTTTATTAAGGCCTGGTTTGTGCATCATGCTTCTGACGATGGATAGCACGGCTGGCGCGGTTTTGCTCCCTGTGCAATTTTGCACGCTCTTTGTTGGTTACTACACCATCTGCTTTTGCTTCTTTTTTATCTTCCTGAATTTTTGCTTCACGTGCTTCCAGCTTTACTGTTTCTTTTGCAGTCAGCTCACCACTTTTAACGCCACCTGCTATTCTCTTCTGCTGGTTCTCTTGTCTTTCACGTACACGGGGTGTTTTTGTCTGTGCCATAGTCGCAAAACTTACTGATACAAAAGCCAGTAATAAGCCGGCAGCAATAAAATTTTTTTTCATAAAATTGATATTTTTTTGTTTTTAAACTATTTACACATTATAGACCCTGTACCATATACAAGGTTTAACTGACATGAAAATTTTATTAAAAACGCCGTAACAGCCTATTTATTACTCAAATATCCAGAGCAACACCGGTTTTTCGCTTTTGTCTATCAATATCGCCAGCTGCTGCAGGAAGCCGGGGGACACGGTAGGACAGCCATCGCTCTGGCAGATAGGGTAAGGATCTACCGGCTTTTCCGGTACACACTGGTGCGAATGCAATACCACAAAACGGCTATAAGCATTACTGTTAGTACTGTCCATCCCATTCAGTTTATACGCCAGTCCGAATCTACCCCGGTAAGCATTGGCTATCCTGTATTTACCAAGCGCGGTGCAACCGCAACCCACTGTATTGCCGTACTTTCTTCCGCTGAGCCAGTCCTGGTTGCAGCGGCCATGTGTTACCAGGCCTTCCATGGCCAACGAATCTTTTTTGAGGTCGTATACAAAAAACCTGGGCTTGCCGGAAGCAATACTCATGTCTATCAAAAAACAATATTGTGTATTGAACTGGTGGGCGGCGGCATACTGCTTTGCTGTTAGCGCAATGCCACTTAATTTCTCTTTTAATGCCTTGTCTGCATCAGCGGCTACAGCCTTATAGACAACAATTTTTCCGGCATGGTGCAATTTGCCCACATACCAGGCGGCACTGCCGGCAGTAATTACCAGCAGGATAATAACGGTGATAAAGAGAATGCGTCTCATGAAAAGCAGGGTTGGGTTTACCTGCAGATGCACAACGCAAAGGGTTCCATAAATCAGGTGATGGGAAATACAAAGTGTTGGGAGTTATTTAACAAACCATAGCCATTACATATTGCTGTAGTCTTTCGGGGCGTGCTGTGCAGACTACGGCAGTGTGGTTCCCTGCAAAAAAAATACCGGCAAAACGCCGGTATAAATCGTTTCGATTATATGTCATCAGTCATTTTCAGTTACTGTAATCTGCTCCTTCATCATTTCTCTTACCGCGTCAGCAATGCCATTGGCATCGTAACCGCATTCCTTGTGCAGCTCTTTTAAAGTACCATGCTCTATATAATGATCCGGTATACCCAGCATTTTCAGACTGGCGGTATAGTGATGTGCGATCATGAATTCGGCTATCGCACTGCCAAAACCACCCGTAATGCTGCCATCTTCTACGGTAATCACCTTATCATATTTACTGAACACCTCGTGCAGCATGGCTTCATCCAACGGCTTGGCAAAGCGCATATCGTAATGGGCCGGGTTCAATCCATCATTTTTCAAATCACGTATAGCAGCAGCAGCAAAATTACCGGGATGGCCAAGTGAAAGAATGGCGATGTCTTTTCCATCTTTCAATTTCCTGCCCGTACCAATTTTTATTTCCTTCATTGCTGTCCTCCAGTCGGGCATTACGCCTTCGCCGCGTGGATAGCGTATAACAAAAGGCTCAGTAGTACTGTCCAGCTGTGCCGTATACATCAAATTCCTTAATTCAGCCTCATTCATGGGTGCGCTGATAACAATACCCGGTATACAACGCATATAAGATATATCATAAGCACCATGGTGGGTGGGTCCGTCTTCACCTACCAGGCCAGCCCTGTCTAAACAAAAAATAACCGGCAGGTGCTGAATGGCTACATCGTGTAATACCTGGTCGTAAGCCCTTTGCATGAAAGACGAGTAAATATTGCAGAAGACTTTCATGCCCTGGGTAGCCATACCGGCACTCAGTGTTACTGCATGTTGTTCTGCAATGCCTACGTCAAAAGCCCTGTCGGGCATTTTATCAATCATGTATTTTAAAGAGGAACCGCTGGGCATAGCAGGTGTAATACCAAATATTTTATCATTTTTTTCTGCCAGCTCAATAATGGTATGTCCAAATACATCCTGATATCTGGGCGGCTGGGGAATATCGAACTTCTTTTTATAGATCTCACCGGTAATTTTGTCGAACAAGCCCGGTGCATGCCATTTGGTTTGATCTTTTTCTGCCAGTGAGTACCCCTTGCCCTTTACGGTAACAATGTGCAGCAGTTTAGGGCCGGGTATATTCTTCAAATCCTGAAGGGTATCTGCCAATTTCGTGATATTGTGCCCGTCTATAGGGCCAAAATACCGCAGGTTCAGCGCTTCAAAAAGATTACTGCTCCTGCTCACAAAACCTTTTATGCTGTGTTCCAGCTTGCTGGCCATTTCGCGGGTAAAAGTCTTTCCAACCGGCAATTTGCCCAGGGCCTTCCATACATCGTCTTTGATGCGGTTATAGGTTTGTGAAGTGGTAATGTCTGTAAGGTATTCTTTCAGCGCACCTACATTGGGATCAATGCTCATGCAGTTGTCGTTCAATATGATAAGCATGTCTGCGTCAGCTACTCCCGCATGGTTCATCCCTTCAAAAGCCAGCCCGGCCGTCATGGCGCCATCGCCAATTACCGCCACTGCCTTGCGCTCTTCTTTTTTGTATTTAGCAGCCATGGCCATTCCCAGCGCAGCGGAGATAGAGGTAGAAGAATGCCCTACACCAAAAGTATCATATTCACTTTCGCTTCTTTTTGGAAACCCGCTTAATCCCTTGTATTTCCGGTTGGTATAAAAATTATCGCGGCGGCCAGTGAGTATTTTATGACCATAGGCCTGGTGACCCACATCCCACACCAGCTGGTCGTACGGGGTATTATAGACGTAATGAAGGGCCACGCTCAATTCTACTACTCCAAGGCTGGCGCCAAAATGACCACCATATACACTTACCACGTCAATAATATACTGGCGCAGTTCATTGCAAACCTGGTGCAACTGTTCCTTGCTTACCTTTTTCAGGTCGGCAGGAGAATTGATTGTCTTCAGCAACGGTCCCGGGATTAGTTCCATGGTGTAAATATGAATAGGCAAAGATACATAACCCTGCCATTTTAACGCTAGAAACAGGCCATACGGTATTTTGTTGCGCCATGGAGCCCTTATTTGCCGTTTATAGTGGCCTGTTGGCCCGATGGAGGCCTCTATTTACTTATTTAACCATTCATACAATTACTTATATTAGAGCCTGGGTTTAATAATAGCTTTGCTTATGAGCTTTCTAAAAAGGTTTCCAACCTATTGGCTTTTTCAGTTATTTGGCTGGGGGGTGTTTATCCTGGTGAATGTATTTTTTGCCTACACGTTCGACAAGTTCAATGAAAAGTTCGGTTACCGGTTGCTGATTTACCTGGCCCTGGGCATCCTTCTCACGCATATAATGAGATGGGTTATTACCCGCTCAAAAATATTGAACAAACCGATTGAACACCAGATACTTGGATTCATTTTTATCACCTTTATTTTCTCCTTTGCTGAAGGTATCTCTGAAACATATATACTGGATTATTTTGGGCTGCTGCATAAAACGGGGGGGTCAGACAAAACGCTGGAGTTTCCAAAGCTGATATTGTCCAGCGCTTTTACGTCCTTCTTCTACTTTTTTATCTGGAACTGTATCTACTATATTTACCACTATGTACAGAAAAGCCGCCGCCAGCAGGTAGATACGCTAAAGCTGGAGACACTGGTTAAGGAACTGGAACTGAAAACCATCAAATCGCATATTAATCCCCATTTCATATTCAACGCATTAAACAGCATCCGCGCTTTAATAGACGAAAACCCCCTGCGTGCAAGAGATGCCATTACGGAACTGAGCAATATCCTGCGCAGCAGCATGCAGGCAGACAAACTGGAAACCGTTCCTTTTGAACGAGAATTGAATATTGTAAAAGATTACCTGGCGCTGGAGCATATACGCTTTGAAGACAGGTTGAGCATTGAATACGATATAGACGAAGACACCCTGGATCAGCCTGTGCCCCCCATGATGCTGCAGACACTGGTAGAGAATGCCATCAAACATGGCATCAGCAAACAGATGAGTGGCGGCACTGTAAAAATAATCTCAGACTTTAAATTTGACCACCACGAACTGGTAGTACAGAATACAGGCCATTTAACCGCCTCATTTAACAGCGATGGCTTTGGACTGGCCAGCACACAGAACCGCTTACAGTTGCTCTTCGGGGAAAAAGCAAATTTTACCATTAAAGAAATTAACGGCAATACAGTAGAAGCAAAGGTGATTTTACCCGTTGCCGCTGTTGCATAAATACATCCACTATGATAAGAGCGATTATTATTGATGATGAACGCCTGGCAAGAAATGAACTGCGCAAACTGCTGATAGATTTTCCGGAAATAGAAGTAGTGGCAGAAGGCGCCAACGCCAATGAAGGACTTGAAAAAATTGAAAGCATCAACCCCGACCTGGTTTTTCTTGACATACAGATGCCCGGCAAAACCGGCTTTGATATGCTGGCCGAGCTGGACAAAGCACCCCACGTTATATTCACTACCGCCTATGATGAATATGCATTGAAGGCGTTTGAAGTAAACGCTCTGGATTACCTGTTGAAACCGGTGGAACCCAGGCGACTGGCCGATGCCATTCAAAAATTACACATACAGGAAGAAAAAGAGTTATCAACCAACGGTGAGGCGAATGTGAACCGAGAGATGCTGCACGAAGATGACCAGGTATTTGTGAAAGATGGTGAGCGCTGCTGGTTTGTAAAATTGAGCGAGATACGCCTGTTTGAAAGCGTGGGCAACTACGCCAAGGTATTCTTTGGTCCCAATAAGCCGCTTATCCTTAAATCACTGAATGCGCTGGAAGAAAGACTGGATGAAAAAACTTTTTTCCGCGCTAACCGCAAACATATTGTCAACCTTCGCTTAATTGATAAGATAGAACCTTATTTCAATGGTGGATTGCTGCTGGAAATGAAAGGCGGCGAAAAAATTGAAGTCAGCCGCCGGCAAACGGTAAAATTTAAAGAAATGATGAGCCTTTAACAGTTCATAGTTTTTAGTCTATAGTTCTTAGTCCGTTTGCCCGTCACAGGGCGTAGGGGTCGGGCTTGCCCCGACCCGGCAACACCGGAGGATTTGCATACCATAACAACATCCATAAAAAATAAAATGAAAAAAATAATCAGCACAGGGCTATTGGCCACAATAACCTTTTTTTCTTTTGGGCAGAACATTGACGGTATCATCAATGCAAAAGAGGTAGAGAGAATAGAAAAAACATTGTCTTCCGATGAGATGCAGGGGCGCAGAGCATTTACCCCGGCGATAGACAAGGCAGCAGAATTTATTGCTGCTGAATTTAAAGCCATCGGGTTGCAGACCTGGAACAGCAGCGGTAACTTTCGCCAGGAGTTTACCATGGTAACACCCAAATTTGTGAGCGCCAGTGCCGTGCTGGATGGCACAGCGGCAGACAGGAAGGCGGTAGTGGTTATCAGTACGCAACCTGAGATTAAAATCAACGAACAATCCGGTTTTGAAAAAGTGTATATTAAAGCCGGCGCCAACCTGTTCAGGGATGCTTCAAAATATGTACAGGCAGGCAAGAACTACCTGGTATTGGTAGACACCAGTTTTTCAAAAAACTTTTTGCGCCTCACCGGTTTCAAAAGAAATCTCTTTGTGTCTGCCACAAGTACCGTTTTTATTTTAACGGAAACGGACCCTTCAAAATATGAAGTAGAAGCAGCACATGAAATTACCGAATCAAAGCTGGCCAATGTGGTAGGCGTATTGCCCGGCAAATCAAAGGCAGCAGAATTTGTTGTTTTCTCAGGTCATTACGACCACCTGGGAATTGGCAAACCGGAAAACGGCGACTCTATTTATAATGGCGCCAATGATGATGCCGCAGGTACCACGGCCGTAATTATGCTGGCAAAATATTTTAAAGCACTGGGCAACAACGAAAGAACCCTTGTGTTTGCTGCCTTTACCGCAGAAGAAGTGGGTGGCTTTGGCGCCCAATATTTTTCCAAGCAGTTTGACCCCGCCAAAGTAATGGCCATGTTTAATATTGAAATGATTGGCACCGACAGCAAGTGGGGCAATAACTCCGCCTATATTACCGGGTACGAGAAAACAGACATGGGTAAAATACTGGAGAAAAACCTGGAAGGAACACAGTTTAAATTTTATGCTGACCCCTACCCCGACCAGCAATTGTTTTACCGATCTGACAATGCCACCCTGGCAAGACTGGGCGTGCCCGCACACACGATTTCTACTTCTAAAATGGACAGCGAACCCAATTATCATAAAGCCAGCGATGAGATAGGCACACTTGACATGGCGAATATGGCGATGATTATAAAAGCAATTGCCATCAGCTCTAAAAGCATCATTAGTGGTAAAGATTCCCCCAGCAGGGTGAATACAGCAGATTTAAGATAAAGCGATCATATTTCTTAGCAAACATCACAGGCCTGCAATACAATATTGCAGGCTTTTTCAATTTGCGCAGCCGAAATAGTAAGGGGCGGTGCAATACGTAAACATTCCGGCGCAAACAAAAACCAATCGGTCAGCAAACCGTTGGCCAGGCAATTATCAATTATTTTTTTATTGGTATCGAAGCTGTCAAACTCAAGCGCCATCCATAAACCGGCAGCACGCACTGCTTTTATTTTGGGATGCACCAATAAACGCGTGAACTGTTCCTGCTTTGCTTTCACCTCCCGCACACAGCCTTCTTCCAGCAGTGCTTTAAACCCGGCCAGGCCCGCTGCACAGCTTACAGGATGCCCACCAAATGTGGTGATATGACCCAGTACAGGATTTTCTGTCAGCGTTTGCATCAATAACTGGTCTGCAATAAAAGCTCCCAGCGGCATACCACCGCCCAATGCCTTCCCCAGCAATAATATATCAGGAACAATACCAAATTGCTGAAATGCCCATAGCGAACCGGTTCTTCCGAAACCTGCCTGTATCTCATCTAAAATTAACAACACGCCATTTGCCGTACATTTCTCCCTGAGCGCCTGCAGCCATTCCTTTGATGGAGCTTTCACCCCGCTCTCAGCCTGCACCGTTTCTACTATTACACAGGCTGTTTTGTGGGTAATGCATTCAATGGATGACATGGCATTGTAGTCCAGGTGCAGTATACCGGGCAGCAATGGCCGGAAAGCATTTCTCCAGTATTCATCGCCCATTATGCTTAATGCGCCCTGTGTAGAGCCATGGTACGCATTTTTAAAAGCAACTATCTCCGTTCGCCCGGTTACACGTTTGGCAAGCTTCATAGCGCCTTCAGTTGCTTCTGTGCCGGAGTTGGTAAAAAAAACAGTGTTAAGTGTGGCAGGCATATTATCCGCCAGCAGCTTGGCATACTGCACCTGCGGCGATTGAATAAATTCTCCGTACACCAGAACATGCAGGTATTTATCTGCCTGTTTTTTAATGGCAGCAACTACTGCCGGGTGACGGTGTCCTACATTGCACACGCTGATACCGCCAATCAGGTCAAGCCATATTTTCCCATCCACGCCATAGAGATAACAGCCCTCCGCACCGGTAATCTCCAGTAAAAGCGGTGCTGCTGAAGTCTGGGCCACATGTTGTAAAAAAAGTGCGCGCTGGTTCATGGCTGCCAAAATATATTTGGCACAAAGAACGCAAAGGGTGGGCAAAGCCACAAAGAATTTTGATATTTGTGGCTACCGGGCGTTGACAGCAGGTAAAAAAAGCACGTTCACTTCACAAAAAAATACTTTATGGCAGTTATCATGCATGTAGAAGGTGTATACCCAAAGTTTGGCACCGATTGTTTCCTGGCGCCAAATGCGACCATAGTAGGCGATGTGGTGACGGGTGATCAATGCAGTGTATGGTTTAACGCCGTGGTACGTGGAGATGTGAACAGCATACGCATGGGCAACAAAGTGAATGTGCAGGACGGCGCAGTTTTACATGCCACTTACGAAAAAACCAAAGTGGTTATCGGCAACAATGTATCCATTGGCCACAACGCCATTGTACATGGGTGTACACTGCATGATAATGTACTGATAGGCATGGGCGCTATAGTAATGGACAATGTGGTAGTGAACAGCAATACCATCATTGCAGCCGGCGCAGTAGTGCTGGAAGGCACTGTCTGTGAAGCAGGAAGTATTTATGCCGGGGTGCCTGCCAAAAAAGTAAAAGAGATCTCTGCAGAACTGGTAAACGGTGAAATTAACCGGATCGCCAATAATTATATCCGCTACGCGGGATGGTTTAAAGACCAGGTGCCCAAATAGTAATTCCTCCTACTTTATTGTTTTTCAATCAATCAACGAAAATAACTGGCTGTTCATCGAAACGGCGGGCGTTTGCTTGCAGAAGCTGGATAATATTTATAAGTTTATCCCGTTGATAAGTAAATGATTTCACCTGTTATGAAAACCCGTTCTTTAGTAAACTTACTATTTGTGTGCATGCTGATTTGTTCCCTGAGTTCGTGCAGCGTCTGGAACAAAGTCTTTGGCCCCAAATACGGGTGCCCTGCAAATGGCAAGAATGTTGGCGCGGAGCGGGTACTTACAGGAGAGAAAGTGCCGAAAGCGAAAAGGTTCAAAGCATAGTGCAAATTGTCTCCGGGTTAACCGGGACTATTTATATACCCAAAAATCCGTACATATGAGCCTTACCTTACGCACCGATTTCGGTTGCACCGAAGCGGTCATTGATGACGATTGCGGCCTTAAACGTTTTTACGAAGTTGCCGACATTTTAAGCGATGATCTTGATATCCAGTTTTTACACAAGCTGGATGATTTTGATTCCCTGGTCTGGGACTTCAGTTACAAGGGACGCACCCTTACGCTTCACTACAATATTTACACCGGCATTTCTATTTACCCGCACAAATTCAGGGAGGCCCCGCGCCGCGACAATGACGCCGTGGTAGAGGTGGCCCAATTCTTAGAAACCAAATTAATGATTAATACAGCCAGAAAATATTTATCATAAACACTTTCTTTAATCCGTACTCTTAGGTTTTTCATTTTAAGCCGTTCAGTGATACTGAACGGCTTTTTTATTTGCCCAACACATTTCATGCAAAGACATAAAGGGTAACGCAAAGAAAAAAATTAGCTGGCGTCTTTGTCCTCTTTGTTGCGTTGCCTGCCCATGTCATTCAGGCGGGTGTAAAAAAAACAGTAAAAAGAGGTCAGTAACCTTTTGCTTCAATAGACTCAAGGATATTGTAATAGCTTACATATCTTTCTTCTGTAATACTGCCATCGGCCACTGCCTGCTTCACTGCGCAGCCCGGCTCATTGGTATGCAAACAATTATTGAACTGGCAATCATTTATCAGTGTCCGCATCTCGGGAAAATAATGAGACAGCTCCTGTTTCTCAATATTCACCAGGCCAAATTCGCGTATACCCGGGGTGTCAATAATTTTACCGCCCGTTGGCAGGTCAAACATTTCGGCAAAAGTGGTAGTATGGAGCCCCTTGCCGCTCCAGCCACTTACTTCCTGGGTTCTCAATACCAGTTCTGGAAAAACAGCATTGATAAAAGAAGATTTACCTACCCCGGAGTGGCCACTCATCAGTGTCACCTTATCTTTCAGCAATTCCTTTACCTGCTCTACCCCCGTATTTTCTTTTACACTCATGGCTACTACTTTGTAGCCAATACCCTCATACATATTTTGCAGGAAAGCCAGTTTGTCCTGTTCCTTTTTTTTATAGACATCAATCTTATTGAAAACAATTACAGCGGGTACATGGTAGGCCTCTGAAGTGATAAGAAACCGATCAATAAATCCCTGTGAGGTACGTGGCTCTTTCAGGGTTGCAAACAGCAAAGACTGGCTGAGGTTAGAAGCCACAATATGGTGCTGCATTTTGTGAGAAGGTGATTGCCGGTTAATATAATTACGGCGCTCATAAATTTGTGTAATGGTAGCCGTACTTTCCAGCTCGTTTTCCAGTTCCATTTCTACCTCATCGCCTACGGCAATGGGATTGGTGGACGTAATGGCATCATCCATTTTAAAAATGCCCTTAATACGGGCATTGAAAATATGTCCATCGGCTGTTTTGGTGACATACCAGCTACCGGTTGATTTATACACTAAGGCTTTCATTCAGTTGCTAAATTAAGGTAATGTGGCTGGTTTCAGTTGGTTGGTTTCCAGCAGCGCGCCATCGTTTCAAGCGGCGGATACGGAAGAGCGGCGAACACTGCAATAGATTTGTCTTGCCGCCCTGTCAATACAGCTTCCGGAATGATTGGAGTTCCGCATGCAGGCTGCTTCGCCTTTCCGCCCCGTGAAACCAGCCGTTTATGGAAATTTCTTAAAGAGTGTAAAACGTAATATCAGTTCTGTTAACAGGAACGCCAGTGCAGCGATGGCGAAGGGAAAGAATTTTTCTGAATAGCGTTTAAGGGCAGTCACTTCTATTCTTGATTTTTCCAGCTTATCAATTTCCGTATAAATATTTTTAAGACTCTCGTTGTCTTTGGCCCTGAAATATTTGCCCCCAGTTTCATTGGCAATCTGTGTCAACAATTTTTCATCAATGTTTACCTTTTCACGCTGCATTACCACGGTACCCGTTTGTGTCTGCATAGGAGTTTGTGCAAAGCCCTCAGTACCTACACCAATAGTATATACTTTTACACCGGTAGCTTTTGCCAGTTCTTTGGCAGTAAGCGGGGGTATCTGGCCACCATTATTTTCACCATCAGTAAGCAGTATCACTACCTTGCTTCTGGATTTGGAAGAACGCAGCCGGTCTACGCTGGTAGCCAGGCCCGAACCAATGGCCGTACCATCTTCCAGCAAACCACTCTGTATATTGTATATCTGTGCTTTTAACACCTGCTGATCAGTGGTGAGCGGACAAAGCGTAAAACTTTCACCTGAGAAAATAACCACCCCAATCCTGTCGGTAGGACGGCTGGCCACAAAATTAGCAGCTACTTCTTTGGCAGCTTCCATGCGGTTGGGCGAAAAATCCTGTGCCAGCATACTGCCACTAACGTCTATGGCCAGTACAATATCTACCCCTTCACCGCTAACCAGTTCTTCATCGTTTCTTGTTTGCGGACGCGCCAATGCCATAATAATGCAGCCAATACAGAGCAGGCGGCAGAAAAAAGGCAGGTGCCGCA
>JANPGT010000466.1:0-6393 GCA_031424135.1 Chitinophagaceae bacterium | reverse complement strand
GGTGAGTCACCTCATTGATTTCTACCTGGCGGCAGGGGTGAAAGGTTTTTTCGCCAACTGCCTCAGCAGTGAAATGTACAGTATCAGCGAAGACGAGCGCATTGAGCTTACCAGGCACGTGGTAAAGCATGTAAACGGCCGCGCCCCCGTGGTGGCCACCGGTTCATTCGGACTGGCTATTGAAGACAAAGCCGAGTTCAGTAAAAAAATATATGATACCGGTATTGATGCGGTGATTCTTATAACAGGCCATTACGCCAATATCGAAGACAGCGACGATATTCTGCTGAGAAATTTTGAACGTATGTTCCGGCTTACAGGCAATATACCGCTGGGCATGTATGAATGTCCTGCTCCCTACAAAAGGATCATCGGGCCGGAAGTTTTTAAGACTTTGCTTTCCGCCAACAGGCTGGTGTACCACAAAGACACTTCCATTGATTTGGAAAAAGTAAAAGCCAAGCTGGATATTTTGCAGGCCAGCGGCAACGGACTGGAATTTTATGATGCCCATTCTCCCAATGCCATGTACAGCCTGCAGATGGGCGCCAAGGGGATGTCTTCCATATCTGGAAATTTTTATCCTGAAATATTGGTATGGATGGTCAACAACGCCAATAACCAGGATAAGCAGGAAGAAGTAAAATGGCTGCAGTCCGAAATCAGCCGTGTAGATCCACTGATACATGTAGCCTATCCCATGAGTGCTAAATATTTTCTTCGAAAACGTGGTTTGCCGGTGCGTACCATCAGCCGGGCTACCGCGCTGGAATTAACGCCGGCACAAAAGCAAACCCTGGATGAGATTCATGCCAGCTTTGAAACATGGTGTCAGCGCTTAGCCATAAAACCGGTAGATATAGAATCACTCATGTTGCCCGCGGTGCCACTTGATCCTGCTATATAATTTGCTATATGAAAAAATTCCTGGTTTTTTTATTGGCGCTTGCCAGCTTGCATGGTGTACAGGCGCAATACAATACCGACGGTGCTTACCGGCAACCGTTGAAAGAAGTATTGCAGCATGTGGAGCAAACCTATGGAGTTACCATAAAATATGCTGATTCTATGGTGGCCAATAAAATGGTGAACTATGCTGCCTGGCGGTTCCGAAATGATGTGGAAACCACCCTGAATAATATACTGCTGCCGCTGGATATGAAAGTGAAGAAGGACAAAGAGAAAGTATACAAACTCAGTTACTACGAATATTATCGCTGGCCGGTAGAAGAAGGCTGGGCCGAACTGGACCGGATAGCTGCTCAATATAATAACGTAGAAGAATGGGAAAAGCGAAAGCAATTGCTGCAGCCCTGCCTGCTGCAGGCATTGCAGTTAGCGAAATTACCCCCGGCTCCCGGCAGTAAGCCCATCATTACACCCGTCAGGAAATACAATGGGTATACGGTAGAAAATATTGCCATTGAAATATTGCCCGGTCTCTGGGTAAACGGCTCATTATACAAACCGGCTAAGTACAAGGGCAGGATACCTGTAATATTAAATCCAGACGGGCATTGGGAAAAGCAGCGTTACCGGGCAGATTGCCAGTACCGCTGTGCCGCGCTGGCAAAAATGGGTGCCATGGCTTTTAGCTATGATCTTTTTGCCTGGGGAGAATCATTACTGCAGTTTACACTGGAAGATCACAGAAGGAGTCTCTCCATGACGATACAGGCCCTGGGCAGCATCCGCATACTGGATTATTTATTGGCATTGAAAGACGCAGATACCAGCCGGGTGGGCATCACCGGCGGCTCCGGCGCCGGCAGCCATTCGGTATTACTAACAGCATTGGATAAACGGATTAAAGTATCCGCCCCTGTAGTCTCCCTCTCGTCTTATTTTTATGGAGGATGCCCCTGCGAAAGCGGTATGCCCGTTCATGATTGTGCCGGCCGCACAGACAATGTGGAAATAGCCGCCATGGCCGCACCCCGCCCGCAACTGCTGGTAAGTGACGGGGGCGACTGGACCGACCGCATGCCCGAACATGATTTTTTATACCTGCACAAAATGTACAGCTGGTATGGAAAGAAAGACAATGTGCAGAACATACACCTGCCTGCAGAAAAGCATGATTTTGGTATTAATAAGCGTACTGCTGTCTACAATTTTATGGCAAAGCAGTTGGGGCTGCAACTGAAAAATATACAGGACGCAGCAGGAAACATTGATGAGTCGGGTATTACGATAGAAAAGGAATCATTGATGTACGTATTTGGCGATACGGGTGAAAACTTGCCCGCACAAGCCATCAGGGGCTTTGCTGAACTGGAAATGCGCTGGAATCAATTGCAACACCAATAATATGGGTAAGATAATTTGCCTGGCACTTGTACTGTTAGTCTTATTAATGCCTGGAATTTGCCTTGCACAAACCAGCCAGCGGTATAAAATAGGATTGATTGATCTTATGCTGCTGAAACGGCAGAAACTGGGGGGTATTGCGCTTGCCAGGGAATTGGGTGCCGATGGTGTAGAAATAGACATGGGCGGATTGGGCAACCGCAGCAGTTTTGATAACCAGTTGCAGAACGACAGCATCCGCCAGCTGTTTCTCAGCAAGGCAAAAGAGCTGCACATTGAAATATTTTCTTTGGCCATGACCGGTTACTATGCCCAATCATTCTGTGGCCGGGCAGCATACATTAAATCAATAGAAGATTGTATTGCTACCATGAAGCTGATGCAGGTGAGTACCGCATTTCTTCCCCTGGGTGTGCAATGCGATTTAAAGCGAAATCCAGCGGTAAGAGATTCTGTGATAGCCCGCTTGCAGGTAGCCGGCAAACTGGCAGAAGCAGCTGGTGTGGTCATCGCTATTGAAACCGCATTAAGCGCAGCAGAAGAAGTAAAATTGCTGAAAGAAATAAACGTACCGGCCATTAAAATCTACTTTAATTTTTCCAACCCGCTGAAAGAAGGAAGAGACCTTATTCATGAACTGAAAACACTGGGCAAAGACCGTATTGCTATGATACATGCCAGCAATAAAGACAGCGTATGGTTGCAGAACGATCCGCAGATAAATATGAAAGCGGTAAGGAAAACGCTCGACAAAATGAAATGGAGTGGCTGGCTGGTGATTGAACGCAGCAGGGATGCCAGTAAGCCACGCGATGTAAAGGCCAACTACGGTGCAAATACATCTTATCTTAAAACGCTTTTTCAACAGGACTGATAGATGATGGCAGGGCTTCCTTAAAATGACGGGCGGTAAAAAATCAGCACGTAGTAAAATCCTCCATCAAGTCAGTAAATACTGACCTTTTTGCGGGGTAAAGTCTTCGGTACATTTAATTATCAGAACGACGCTGAACGAAATTGTAACGGCACTAACTGAAAAGAATGAAACGGTTGCCTGCCTTTTTTTTGCTGCTTATTTTTTTGCTGCCCGTTTTACCGGTAGCAGCTGCTGATATATATGTAGCTTCCAATGGCAACGATAGTAATGCCGGTACAAAAGACCAACCCCTGGCCTCTATTGCAGCAGCATTAAGAAAAGCAAGAGAACTTCGCCGGCTTAACGATTCCTCCATCATCCATGGCATTCATATTATTATAAGACAGGCCCTGTATCAATTGAATGAGCCCTTGCTGATATACCCCGAAGACGCAGGCACGGCGTCCAGTCCCACCTACATAGAAGCTGCCACGCGTGAACAACCCGTATTGAGCGGCGGCTTTCAAATCGGCGGATGGCAAAAATCGACAAAAAAAATTGACGGACTTCCTTCTATAGCGCAGGGGAAAATATGGGTAGCCCGTCTGCCGCTTTTTCAGGGAAATGCTCCCGCATTCAGGCAGCTATGGGTAAATGGCCAAAAAGCGGTTCGTGCAAAAAATTATAATGGCGATGCCATGGGCCGCATTTTTTCCTGGAACAAAAAAGAAGAAACCTGTACCATTCCTTTGGCTTCAGCACAATTGCTGCAGCAGCTGCAGGGCGCAGAAATGTTTATTCATCAATGGTGGGCCATTGCAGTACTTCGTATAGAAAAAATAGTGGCGATGGGCGACAGCGCCAAATTGTTTTTCCAACAGCCGGAAAGTAAAATTCAATCGGAACATCCATGGCCTGCCCCATGGATATCAAAAGAAACAGGTAATTCAGCCTTTTACTTAACCAACGCCATCCAGTTTTTAGATGAACCTGGAGAATGGTTTCTTGACCCTGTAAGGCAACTGATCTACTACTGGCCGCGGCCGGGGGAGAATCCTGTTACAGCAAATATTGTGGCGCCCAGACTGGAAACATTGGTGCAGGCAGCAGGTACTATTGATAATCCTGTAGCTAATATCATATTCAGGGGCATTTCATTTCAGTATACCACCTGGTTAAGGCCTTCGCAATATGGCCATGTACCCCACCAGGCAGGTATGTATATGCTGGAAGCGTATAAACTTTCTCCCGTTGGAACAAAAGAAAAACCCAGCCTCGATAACCAGGCCTGGGTGGGAAGACCTGCCGCCGCCGTTCAAATATCATTTGCCCAAAAAACCAGTTTTGAAAACTGCCGCTTTGAGCACCTGGCGTCTACCGGGCTTGACTACCACAAAGGGGTAAACGAAAATACCATTACGGGAAACCTGTTTAAAGATATAGGCGGTACCGCTGTACTTGCCGGAGTATTCTCAGACCCGGCACATGAAATTCACCTGGCCTATCATCCAAAAGACGAAAGGGAAGTCTGTGATGGTATGCTGGTCAGTAATAACCTGGTCACCGATGCCGGTAATGAGGACTGGAGTTGTGTGGGTATTGGTGTGGGCTACACAAAAAATATGGTGATTGAACACAATGAACTGGAGAACCTTCCCTACACCGGCATCAGCATGGGTTGGGGCTGGAACGCCGCGGAAAACAGTATGCGCAATAACCGCATCAGCGCCAATAAGATCCACCACTACGGAAAACACAATTATGATTGCGCAGGCATTTACACACTTAGCGCACAGCCGGGCTCGCTCATTAATGAAAATGTTATAGACAGCATTTATATGGCGCCTTATGCCCACCTGCCCTCACACTGGTTTTACCTGTATACCGATGAAGGTTCATCCGGCATTACAGTAAAAGATAACTGGACGCCCTCCACTAAATACCTGCAGAATGCCAACGGACCGGGTAATCAATGGAGCAATAACGGCCCCGGAGTAGCAGCAGCCATAAAACGGCAGGCGGGTTTGCAGCAGGCATACCAACTGCTGGCAAAAGAAAAAACAAGTATTGCAGTTACACTGCCCATCAATAAAGAACATCCTGAAATTATTGAGCTGGTAACAGCAGAAAACACCGTGCCTGATCTGGTAAAACTGAAAATATTTTTAGTGCAGGAAAAAATAGACAGCAACGCTGTTTACCATTGGAAAAATCATTGCGTGGTGTTTGCCCGTATCGCAGATGTTACGGCAACAGCCGGAAAAATCCAGAAGAATTTTCCTGGCGCTGCTGTAAAAATATACTACGACCTGTTTTACCAATTTAATAAAGCTACCCACTGCAGCGACACAAGCACAGCTGTTGAATGGGCGCACTCCATTCTTACTGCAAACCTGGTGGCTGATCCGGCAAAACAAAAAGAATACCTTAACTATCATGCCACCCAGTTTAAAAAATGGCCCGAAGTAGCACGGGGTTTTTGTAATGCAGGTTTTCAGCAGTTGCTTGTCTTCAGAAACGGGCGGCAGCTGATGCTGGTCATCAGTACACCCAAAGGTAAAAGCCTGGATGAACTGAACCCGGCTACCACCGCCGGCAATCCACGCATGCTAGAATGGAACAACCGTATGAAACAATACCAGCAGGGCATTGAAGGAACGGAAAAAGGAGTAACCTGGGTATTGCTGAAGCAGGTACAATAACAAATGAAATTATCTTTTAAGAAGTATATATGCTGAACATCGGAATACTTGGTTTGGGAGAGGGGCGCAGCACCATTTCTGCCGCGCTGATGAGTACAAAGCTCAACCTGAAAATGATCTGCGATCGCGATCCGGAAACATGCCGGAAACGGGCAGATGAATTTAAAATGTACGAATACACCACCGAGTACCAGGACATGCTGGATGACAAGAGCATCGACATCATTGCCATTTACACACCCGATCACCTGCATGCCACCCATATAAAGCAGGCCCTGCTGCACAATAAACACGTGGTATGTACCAAACCACTGATGGATGATTTGGCTACCGCGAAGGAATTGATTGAGCTGCAGCAAAAAACAGGCAAAAAGATTTTTGTCGGTCAAAGCTCCCGTTTTTTTGAGCCGTATAAAAAACAACGCACAGATTTTGAGCAGGGATTAATTGGTGAACTCATCACCATTGAAAGCCATTACAATGCAGATCACCGTTGGTTCCTGGAAAAAAAATGGGCACTGGAAA
>JANPGT010000465.1:0-5753 GCA_031424135.1 Chitinophagaceae bacterium | reverse complement strand
CGGCTTGAGGCGATCAATCAAAAGATATTAACCGGAAAACAGTGATTCCAAAATCCCAAAATTAAAAACATGCCCAAACGTAAAATCATATTCAGGTGGATAAAAATTGCTTTAATGCTCTACGGGCTGATTGGCATAGGCGTGTACTACCTGCAGGAGAAAGTTTTGTTCCGGCCAGGGAAAATGGACTTCAATACACCCTATGCATTTACGGTTCCCCATAAAGAAATCAATATTGCTTTTAATGAGCAGGCCAATATTAATATTGTACAGTTTACTGCCGGTCCTGCCCCCAAAGGAGTAGTGTTATATTTTCATGGCAACCGCAAAAACATCTCCCGGTTTGCAAAGTTTGCGCCCAATTTTACCAAAAATGGTTACGAGGTATGGATGGTAGATTATCCCGGTTATGGTAAAAGCACCGGCCCTATGTCTGAGCAGCGCCTGTATGATTTTGCGGATCAACTGTACAAAGTGGCGGCGGCCCGCTTTGCCAAAGACAGTATTGTTATTTATGGTAAAAGCTTAGGCTCCGGCATTGCGGCATGGCTGGCTTCTAAGAAAAACTGCCGCCAGTTGATCCTGGAAACGCCTTATTACTCCATCACCTCTTTGTGCCGGCGCTATTTCCCCATCTACCCGGTAGGCAGGATGATTCATTATAAAATCCCCACGTATGAATACCTGCAACAGGTAATTGTACCCATTACCATCCTGCATGGTACTGCAGACGGGGTTATCCCCTACAGCAATGCAGAAAGGCTGAAACCCTGGCTGAAGCCGGCCGATAAATTTATTACCATAGAAGGGGGCAGCCACAACAACCTAAATGATTATCCCCTTTTTCACCAGGCACTGGATTCATTGTTAAAATAGACCCAGAAAAAGTTAAAATACTAAGAATTTGTTTGCCTTTATGTAAAGTTTACTTTACATTTGGTAAATAAAACTTTACATATGCAAACCTCATTATTATTACCCAACCGCTATAAAAAGCTGGGCTTATTTGTGCTGATACCTTCGCTGGCACTGGGCATACTGGTCCGTTTTTTTGATTTCCAGTTTTCATTTCTCACGCTGAATTTTGCAAAGACCTCTATCAACCGAAAAGACCTTCACCTGGAAGACACCATTAACCTCACAGATGAGCTGGCCCTTACCGGTATTATTGTAAGCCTTTTATTCATCGCTTTTGCCCGGGAGAAAACGGAAGATGAGTATATAGCGCATACCCGGCTGGAATCTTTAAAATGGGCAGTACTCATCAACTATGTTTTGCTGCTGGCAGCTACGTGGCTGGTACATGGTGTTGGCTATATTGATGTAATGATGTACAACATGCTCACTGTACTCATTATATTCATTGTGCGGTTTAACTATACACTCAGCAATAATAAAAAATTGGCTGACTAAAACGAAATCCATGAAAAATACCATAAAAATAGAAAGAGCCATATTGAATATCACGCAGCAGGAACTGGCAGAGAAAATAGGCGTATCACGGCAAACTATCAACGCCATTGAAAGCAATAAATATGTGCCTTCAACGGTATTGGCACTGAAGATGGCAGGATTATTTCAAAAAAAAGTAGACGATATTTTTATGCTGGAAGCAACAGACTAACAGTTTACCAGCCGGAATGGTACCAACAGGTTTTGCAGGCACGGGTACAGCGCAATTTCACTACACAAAACTTAAACAATGAAAACAACACAGATTGGCTTTAAAAGGCTAACAGGGATGTTATGCCCCTTATTACTTACCGCATTTCTTTTTCTGCCGGCCATTTCCTGCAGAAAGAACAATGCTGCACCTGCTTCAGCTGCCAGCTTACAGGAGGCAGCAGACAAACTGGACGGCGAGATCATCAATGGCAGTATATCAACGGAAAGTGATGATGAAGGAATTGCATTGTGGTGCAACAACGGAAAAACATTGATTGGTATGGCCGGTATACCTTCCCGGGCATTTGTCAATCCCGGAAAAATTGAGCATGCGCAGGTAGTGTACTCCAATTTTGGAATCATTATCCGTGACATGGACACCAACAGGCTTTGGTATTATATTCAGAACGACCCGCAAAGTGAGCAAAGATTTCAATCATTACCAGCTACCGGCGAAACGCCTGTGATATCAGGCACTGCCGGAACAATTAAACTTCATCTTTCATAGTAACTGATAATTGTGCCATACACCTGCTTTACAAAGCCAGCTAACTGTTGCAAATACAGTTAGCTTCCGGCGTTTCATCAGCCACCACGCAACATTACCACTTACCACTCACTACTCACCACTCACGGTTCACGCCTCCCGCTCACACCGGTACCACGTTCGCACTCTTGTTCTTCCGGATATTTTCCGGCACCGCCAGTATGATTTCTTCTTTCAGCGCTTCAATCATACGCTTCTTCAAAAAATCGCGGTGTACCACGATGCTGACCTCGCGCATCGGCGCCGGCTTTTTAAAATGACGGATTTGCTGCAATTGTCTGGCCGACATATCCAGTGTGGTAAGTTCCGGTAAAATAGTAATGCCGTCATTCAGTTCTACCATACGGCGCAGCGTTTCAATACTGCCGGCTTCATACTCAAAATGGTTGCTGAGCTCGGCAGACCTCCGCAATTCGCAGAGGTTCACTATCTGAGACCGGAAACAATGCCCTTCCTCCATCAGCCATAATTTATTGGGATCAATATCCTGCGGCAGCACATAGGTCTTTTTGTAAGCACTGTTCTTTTTAGAAATATAGGCCAGCAGTTCTTCATAAAATAATACATATTCCCTGATGCCTTTTTCCTGCAGCGGCGTTACCAATATGCCCACGTCTATACGGCCTTCGCGCAGCCTTGCCACAATATATTCCGTCATCATCTCATTCACAATGAGTTTAACCTGGGGATATTTCCTGTTGAACCCCTGTACAAACAATGGCAGCAGGTAGGGTGCCAGGGTGGGTATTATACCAATCCGCAGTTCTCCGGTCATCACGCCCTTTTTTACCTGGGTAATATCTGTCATCACAGATTTCTCTGCCAGTATCCGGTTGGCCTGCTCTATTATTTCCCTGCCTGCCTCTGTAGGCACCACCGGCTGTTTGCTGCGGTCAAATATTTTTATACCCAACTCTTCTTCCAGTTTCTGCACCTGCATACTCAATGTCGGTTGTGTTACAAAACATCTTTCGGCGGCAGTGGCAAAATGACGACAGTTATCCAGTGCTACAATGTATTCCAGCTGTACAAAAGTCATGATATAGTTTCTATCTATGTGCTGATAAAATTAATCAATTTGTATTATAAACTGTTTACCTGAAATTTGTACCGGATACCGAAAAACACGGCAATAATTTTTTAAAAAGAAAAACCTATACAAACACCAAATCCCGCTGTAATGGCGGGATTTTCTTATACAGGCATACCGCAAATGCATTTTTTATACCTGTGTTATCATTTCAACCCTGTAAAACCGCAGCTGCATACCGGCCAATAATGAACCCACAGCTTATTCAGAACTATGCAAAAGCCTGCCGGCATCCCCTTATACTGCTTATATTTACGGCTACAGAACCACTGCTATGAAATTATCAACCACCAGCAGAACATTACTACTGGGTGCCAATATCTGGTATTTCGGCGAAGGCATGATGGGACCCTTGTTTGCCATCTTTGCCGAAAAAGTAGGCGGCGATATACTGGATATTACCTGGGCATGGGCCACCTACCTGGTGATTACCGGATTATTATACATTTTGGTGGGCAAACTATTGAACAACAAAAACTATAAGGAGAAGGTAATGGTGGCCGGGTATTCGTTAAACGCATTGCTCACCTTTGGTTACCTGCTGGTAGATTCTCCCATAAAACTGTTTATGGTACAGGCCGGACTGGGCATTGCGGAAGCCATCGGCACGCCTGCCTGGGACGCACTTTATTCAAAGACGATTGATGAAAACACAGATACCTATGCATGGGGGCTTTCTGCCGGCCAATCGCAAATAGCCACAGGGGTTGCATTTGGTATTGGAGGGTTGATAACCCATTTTATTTCATTTGAGGCATTGTTTATTACCATGGGGCTTATACAGGTAGCCGCGGCCGTTGTTACTTCGCGTTTACTATTTATCAAAAAGCAATATTAATATAAGCAGCAAGCCCGCTGCCAGCATACATAACCCCGAAGGGTAATGTCATTAAGTTAAGGATATTTTGTTCCGTAGGAACATTTTGTGGGTAGTGGAAAAATAGAATTTGGGAAAGCGTGCCGTAGGTCCGCCTTGTGCGCAATAATTGCACAAAACGTTCCTAACGGAATGTAAAACATCCCATTAATTTGATTCTACCTACAAAATGCCCCGCTGGGGCCGGGTCAAAACCGCTTAGCTTAATGACATAACCCTGAAGGGGTGGCATTAGGCTAATGCCACCCCTTCAGGGTTATAAAAAATAATTGAAATATCCGTTTCTATAGTAATGTCATCCCTTCGGGATTGTCTATTTATAAAAAATACGTGACAGTACGCTAATAAACCCGCCTTATTCCTCCAGCACCACTTTGCTTTTTCCCACTTTCAGCTTATACCCCACACCTACTTTTAATGCGTAGTTTTCTTTGGAATGGCTTACCGGGAAATTATAGCAAACAGGATAATCATATTCCTTAACAATATCCTGTACAATCTCATAGACCGATTTACCAAAAGGCCTTTCGGTATCCGTCATGTCTGAAAAACCGCCAATGATAAGTCCGGCCAGTTTTTCCAGCAGGCCGCTCCTCTTCAGCTGGTAGAGCATACGGTCCACTTTATACAGCAGTTCACCGGTATCTTCCAGGAATAAAATACGGCCCTTTGTTTTACTTTCCGAAGCCGTACCCACCAGGTGCGATACCAGGGTAAGATTGCCACCCACCAATTCCCCTACCGCTTCGCCCCTGCGGTTAAAATCATGAACAGCACATTCGTACTTTGCTTTTTTGCCTTCCAGCGCATTTTTCAGCGACAATATAAATTCGTTCTCTGCACCGCCATCATTAAATGCGGCTGCCATGGGCGCATGCAGGGTGGCTATTTTATAATTGCTGTATATATGCTGGTGCAGTACAGTAATATCGCTGAAACCAATGATCCATTTGGGCTTTTTTTTGAAGAGCGAGAAATCAAGCTGATCGATGATCCTTCCTAATCCATAGCCTCCGCGGCCACACAGGATGGCATTAATACTGTCATCATCCAGCATGGCCTGCATTTCATCGGCCCGTTCTTCATCGGTACCGGAAAAATAATTGGCAGAACTGCTGCCCAGGGTTTTACCCACCATTACATTATAGCCCCATTCATGCAGGGTATCTATACAGGTTTGCGCTTTCTCTGCCGCCATAAAACCGGCGGGGCAGGTAATGCCAATGGTATCTCCTTTTTGCAAAAACGGGGGAATGGTAGTCATGGTATTATTTTAATGCCGGCTTTTTCTGTTGATCGTGCTGGCTGATTTCTTTCAAACTTACGGAATCGGTATTAACTTCCAACCGGTGCAGTACACCGCATTTCAGGGCATAATTATTTTTCTGGTGACCTACCGGGAAATCGAAACATACCGGGTATTTATAGCCGCTTACTTTTTCCAGTATGATGTCCTGCAAACTGCGGCCAAAAGCATCGTCCGGGCTGTCATCTGCTTTTATTTTAAAACCACCAATTACCAACCCGCTGAGTGCTGCCAGTTTGCCCGTGCGTTTCAGTCCCCAGAACATGCG
>JANPGT010000464.1:0-2006 GCA_031424135.1 Chitinophagaceae bacterium | reverse complement strand
TATTTTAATTACGTCTTTGCCATACGCAAGCAGGGCTTTTACTTCTTCCAGCACAGGTGTCTTTATGTATTTTTCTATGTGGGCACCTTTTTTTAATGGGTTCAGGTAGGGACCTTCCAGGTGCAGGCCTGGCATGCCTTTGCCACCTTGCTGCCAGTACTGGCGTACAGTATCTATTCCCTTGTAAAAAATCTCCATTGAATTGGTGGCAAGCGTAATATAAAACTGCGAGGCGCCGCCACCCAGGCAATAGTCATAACAGGACTGTACAGCCGCCACCGACTGCTCTTCAGAAAAAAGTTTTCCATTGCCCCCGTAAATCTGGATATCAATAAAAGCCGGGGCTAAAAACTGCCGCTGCAGATCTATTATTTCATAGCCGTCAGGAATGGCGTCTTCCGCCACTATAGCTGTTACGCTTTGGTTGTTCGTTAATACAGCCACCTGCTGCAAAAATTGTTCACCATTAAAAACCCTTGCGTTGGTATATGCTTTCATATTTTATCGTTCGTATAATTCCAAAGGCAGGCCATCGGGGTCTGCAAAAAAAGTAAATTGTTTGCCGGTTAATTCGTCTACCCGCACGCCTTCTGTAACAACGCCTCTTTCATTCAAGATTTTTATGGCTGCGCGAATATCGTCTACTTCAAAAGACAGGTGACGCAGCCCGCAGGATTCCGGCCGCGAAGGTCTTGCAGGCGGATCGGGGAAAGAAAATAATTCTACCTGGTAGTGCTCATTTATTTTGAGATCCAGTTTATAGGAATTTCGGGCAGCGCGGAATGTCTCTTTCACTATTTCCAGGTCAAGCATTTCCGTATAGAATTTCTTTGAAGCTGCATAGTTGCTGCAGATGATGGCAACATGGTGAATTTTATTGAGCTTCAGCGTTGGTGTCATTTGCTACTGTTTGAATATTATTTTCAGGGATTTTTTTCTGCCTGCAGTCGGCTATCCGGTCGGTACCGGAGGTCAGACCGCCTGGTCAGCAACTGCCCATCAGGGATGTATGCTGAACCCATCTGCGTCTTTCCAGAACGGGAATTTAGTTCTTATCTCTTCCAGCTTCTCTTTCTGTAATGTAATGGTAAACACGTCTTCCTTATCGGCCATGCTGTACAATACTTCTCCCAGCGGATCTACCACCATGCTATCACCACTATAATGCAGGCCGTTGCCATCGTCCCCTACACGGTTTACACCCACTACATAACATTGGTTTTCTATGGCCCTTGCCTGCAGCAGGGTTTTCCAGGCGTGGTTGCGGCGCTGCGGCCAGTTGGCTACATAGATAATGATATCGTATTCCGGCCCCTGGCCTTCTTTCTCCTTTCCCACCGGGGGAGATTGGGAGGGGGCCGCCTGCCGCGCCCATACCGGGAAACGCAGGTCATAACAAACCAGTAAATTAATTTTCCAGCCTTTTACGGAAGCTATAAGGCGTTTGCTGCCCGGCGTGTATTGCTCATCTTCGCCTGCAAAGGCAAAGAGATGGCGCTTGTCGTACACGCCGCGCTGGCCATTGGGCAGCATCCAGATAAGCCGGTTATAATGATTATCATTTTCATTTGCAATTATACTGCCGGTAAGTACAATTTTCTTTTCTGCCGCCATGCGCTGCATCCACTGTACTGTTTCGCCATTCATGTTTTCTGCCAGCAGATCCGGCTGCAGGCTGAAGCCTGTGCTGAACATCTCCGGTAATATTACTATCTCCGTTTTTTCTTTGAGGGCATTTATTTTCTGTTCAAACATGGCCAGGTTTGCTGGTTTGTTTTGCCAGTGAAGTGAGCTTTGTATCAGCGTGATGGTAAGTGAAGACATGGTAATGAAACTAATAAGTAAAGATAGCAATTGCTGTAAGAAAGGCGGCGGCTTCCTGAAAAGAAGGTATTGTTCTTGAATGATTTTGTTAACTTCAGTCATTCCAATTTTTACTTATCGCTTATGTCGTTACCGCTAAAAAAAGTATCATTCTTTTCATCTGCCTTTTTCCTTTTATTGAG
>JANPGT010000463.1:0-2637 GCA_031424135.1 Chitinophagaceae bacterium | reverse complement strand
CCGTCCGCCGGTTCCCTATTACGATCCCCTGCAGTTTATGATTGAAGAAGCCCATAAGCGGGGCATGGAGTTTCATGCCTGGTGCAATCCTTACCGGGCAGTATTTGCCATCGGAAAATCTTCTATTGCTCCTTCTCATATGGGGAAGGGTAAAAAGCATCGGTAGCAGGGCGCACCTGCACCACTACAGCGTTCATGCCATTTCGCTGGTGCATATCCAGCAGCTTAATATAGGCTGCTTTCTGGCTTTCTGTACTGTAATCGCCCCTGTTGGGCCAGTCAATATTGTCTACCGTAGCCACCCATACCCCGCGGAACTCGGCTTTGGGCTGCGCTGACGCAATATTGGCCAGTACACAAGTAATAAAAAGAAATAGGAATGCCGTTCTGATCTTCATGCCTTTCTAACGTTTTTTGGGGCATGAAATTACATTATTCCGCATTCCGTATTTTATCCAGCAAATTATTTAACAAGGTGGCTTGTTCTTCATCCAGGTTCTTGAAAACGCTGTCCATTTCGTCCTGGTGACTGTCAATACGCTCCAGTAATTGCAGGCCCTGGTCTGATATCGTAACATCTACCAGCCTTCTGTCACCTTCGCAGGTTACCTTTTTCACCAGGTCTTTTTTCAGCAGTCGGTCTACAATACGGCTGGTATCGCTCATTTTATCCAGCATCCGCTGCCGTATCTGCAGGGTGGAAAGGGGTTTGCCTGCCCCGCGCAAAATGCGCAGGATATTAAACTGCTGGGAGGTGATATCATATTGATCGAGCATGGTTTTAATCCGCTCGTTCATCCAGTTGAAAGTATATATTAGGTTGATGGTAGCTTTCTGGTATTCGTTCCTGAATTTAGTCTGACTAATATCTTGCTCTATGCCCATATTGGTGATTTAGGTAGTAGTAAAATACGAAATTACTGCTGAACGCTGTTCTTTACGGCGGCGGTCAGCATAAAAATGGCAAAAAGATGATGCGCCTCATGCAGCAGGAAGAACTCTGCCCATTGACTGATGGTAAACCGGCCGTATAATGGATGAACACCTTCACGCCGCAGGGTGGTTTCACTTAACTGCGTAATATGGTTGTTGATGAGAAATCGCTGGGTGGACAAATCTTCCAACAATTCCTTCAGCGAATAGCCCAGGCACTGGTGAAAAAGTGGGTCATTATCGGCCAAATACCTTTCAAAAACGGGGGTTCCCTTGTGGGCAATTAACTGAAGGCGCTGCAAAAATGTGGGTTGATAGGCTACCAAATGCGCTATTTGCTCAAAAACACTCCATTTTTCTGGGTTAACGCGGTATCTCAGTTGTTCTTCTGAAAGGCCTTTTACCAGTTCCTGCAAGGTTTCGTGCTGCGTTTTAAGACGGCCCAAGATTGATGTGGTTAGTGGCATGGGGAGTGTTTTGTTGCCTTCGGCAAATTAATGGAACGCAGATGGTGCAGATTAATAGGATTTAAAGGATTTTCAAAAGGGCGGAAAAGGTGGTAATTTTGCCAAAAAAGGCTATTTTTTTACTTTAACTGAGCTATTTTGGGTATATTATGGTCAAAAAAGGCCAAATTCAACAAAACATCTTTTTAACGCTTCCTGTGTCAAATATGCATCAATTCAACTGCGGTGGAACATGCTGGTAACTGTTTCAAACCATTTTTTGCCTTAGGCAATTATATGGAACGCAGATAGCGCAGATTAGGAATATTTAAAGGATATTGAAAAGGGCGGAAAATCTACTTTTTTTGTTGAAATGGCCGTTTTTAACTTGTAAACATGCCGTTTTAAGCAATTTTTTGACAAAAAAACAAATCCTTAAAATCTGCTTCATCATACTAATCTGCGTTCTATTAACCTCACCCCTGATACCTTTCCAAAAGGAGAGGGTACCGCTCCGTAGCATATTCTCTCATCAGTCGCTCCAGACCTTGGTTCCTTCGCTGCAATTGGCGCAGATATCTATGTTTTTTCGGCTTTGCATAATTTTTTTCCGGAAGGCGGTATACTTGCCGTTTTGCCAGATCTCTTTAAACGGCCTTCCTTTTAAATCGCCCAGCTGGTGTTGCGCGTCTTTGTCGAAGCAGCAGGGTACCACCAGCCCGTCCCAGGTAATTACCGGTGCATGCCAAAGCCGCCAGCAATGGTTTTGCAGGGTATTTTTTACGGCTGTTTCCTGGTTTTTGCCTTTCCGGTAGCGGCTGTATTTATCATTGGTAGGGATTAATTGATGCGGGTCGTTCTCATAGTCGTACACCTGGGCTGTCTTAAACCACACATCGTCAACCCCAATCTCCGCGGCCAGTTTTTTAACGTCTTCTATCTGGTGCTCATTGGGTTTTACCACCAGGAACTGGAAAATAATAAAAGGCGTTTTACTTTTCATTTCCCGCTTCCATTTTACCATATTTTTAGCGCCTTCCAGCACTTTATTCAACTGGCCACCTACGCGGTATTGCTGGTATACGTCCTGGGTTGTGCCGTCAATGGAAATAATCAGGCGGTTCAGGCCACTTTCAATTGTTTTTTTAGCATTTACATCGTTTAAATAATGCGCGTTGGTAGAAGTGGCGGTATAGATTCTTTTGGAGGAGGCGTATTTCACCATTTCCAGGAACTGCGGATTCAGGTAGGGCTCTCC
>JANPGT010000462.1:0-5603 GCA_031424135.1 Chitinophagaceae bacterium | reverse complement strand
CCGAACCACAATTCCACAACGATTCCAACCATACCATCCATGTTATGTGAATCCATCATCTTACCAACCAAATTTCGGTAAGAAAAAATCCACGATTTTAGATGACCATTTGTGTTTGGTGTTGAACAATGGATAGGGTATTGGTTATAAGTAAACATAGCCGGGATTGTACAGTAAAAATAAAAGCAGCTGTCCAACACATTAAACAATTTCCCTTCTTTATGTTGCCTGTGCCGGAATAGGAGCGCAAAGCAAATCCTGGTACAGGAGATTATCATGCTTCCCCAGGATGCTGCTATAGGCGAACCAGCTACGGTGGCCATCGGAAAACTGCCATTACTGCGGCAGTAGGCCGCCATACAGGATATTCGTTGAGCAGCTAACCTGAATCGAAAATCATTTTCTAAGCTAATTAAAATCATGCTTTACCATTAAAAATGGCATTACGTTTACCCAGCATACAGGAAGCGTATCCGTGACATTAACCCGACCCGGAGGTAATTACTATTTCCAGTACCAATGCTGCGGGCCATCGATGAATGGTGCGGATGGTTGTCGAAGCAGGTGCAGTGTAATAAGCAAAGCCCGGAAGCTATATAGTGATTTACTTTCAGGATGTTTAATCCTGATTTCCTGTTCGAGTATCATTGTTCATATACTTTATACCAAATCATATCGCCACGCAAAATACATATCATATTTTTATCGGCGGCATTGTACAGGGCGTGGGCTTCCGCCCTTTTGTACTGCAGCTGGCAAGGCAATTTGAATTAAAGGGTTGGGTAAACAATGATACAGACGGTGTACATATAGAAATCAGCGCACCTGAAGCAAGGGCCACGCAATTTTACGCAGCACTTGAACACAATGCACCGGTAAATGCATTGATTACCCATCACGCTATTTACAAAACAGCAGATACTGTCTTTACAGATTTCAGGATAATGCCAAGTAAAAAGGCAGACGAATTTCCGGCAGTCTTGATTTCTCCTGATTTTTCCTTGTGCCAGCAATGCAGGGAAGACCTGCACGATACGGCCGACCGCAGGCACCAGTATGCTTTTACCACCTGCACCGTTTGCGGGCCACGGTATTCTATTGTGCAGGCATTGCCTTACGACAGGGAGCATACCAGCATGCAGCCATTCCAGATGTGCCCTGATTGCGAAAAAGAATATACTGATCCGGACAACCGCAGGTTTCATTCCCAGACCAATTCCTGCCCCAGCTGTGGCATCAGCATGAAAATGATGGCGCCGGATGGAACCTGTTTTGCAGAAGGCGAAGAAAAAATACTGGCTGCCATTCCACTGCAACTAATGGCTGGTAAGATTATAGCGGTAAAAAGCACGGGCGGTTACCTGCTGCTATGTAATGCAACCAATGCAGCAGCTGTAAAGGTTTTGCGGAAAAGAAAACACAGGCCGGCAAAACCACTGGCCTTACTGTTTGCGGACGAAGCCCAGGCTGACAACTATGCTTTTATCAGTGAGCCCGAAAGAACGGCACTCATATCGCCGGTAGCGCCCATTGTTTTATTGAGAATAAAAGACGCTGCCGACCTTGCACTGAACGATATTGCGCCTGGCTTATCATCCATCGGTGCTATGCTGCCATCCGCACCCCTGCTGGAAATAATTGCACGCCAATTTGGAAAACCATTGGTAGCTACCAGTGCCAATATCAGTAATAGCCCCATCATTTACCGGGATGAAGATGCCTTGCTGTATTTAAAAACTATTGCTGACTACATCGTTATTCATAACAGGGAGATTCAAACGCCACAGGATGACAGCGTAATGCAGTTTACGCTCAGGGGGCAACAGCAGATAATCCTCCGGCGTTCAAGGGGCATGGCCCCGGCTTTTATTGGCTACCAGCCAGTGGGCACGGATACCCTGCTGGCTACCGGTGCTTTTATGAAAAGCTGTTTTACCATCAAGTCAAAATGCAATACCTATATAAGTCAGTATTTGGGCAATACCGGTACTGTGGAGGCCCAGCAATCCTATGTTTCTGCAATGAATAACCTCATGCAAATACTGCATAGTAAACCCGATGCTGTTATTGCAGACAAGCACCCCGGTTATTTTTCCAGCCAGTTTACACAGGAATTGGCTGCTGCCAATCATTGCGGCATGGCGGCCGTTCAGCACCATAAAGCACATTTTGCAGCGGTACTGGCAGAGAATAACCTGCTGCATAGTGAAGTGCCGGTATTGGGTGTCGTATGGGATGGCACTGGTTGGGGAGACGATGAACAGATCTGGGGAGGCGAGTTTTTTGTCTATAACCCGGCATCCATTACACGTTGCTGTCATTTTGATTATTTCCCACAATTGATGAACGATAAAATGGCAAGGGAGCCAAGGCTGTCTGCATTGGCCGCTTGCGCTGGAATTAAAAATGCTGAGGGTTTGCTGCAGGAAAAATTTAGTACTCCAGAATGGATTTTGTACAACAAGATGCTGCAAATGGATAACCGGTTGCAGTGTAGTTCTATGGGAAGAATATTTGATGCAGTGGCCTCCTTGCTCAATGTGTGCGATGTACAAAGTTTTGAGGGTGAAGCCGCCATGAAGTTGCAGTCGCTGGCAGAAACCTATACTTCTGTTAACGCGTATAATATTAAAGAAGGCTATTGCAGCAACAGCAATGCCTGCAGTTGTTTGTCTGTCACCAGTCTTTTCAACGCAATGGTGAATGATCTGCTGCTGGGAAGGCCGCCCGCTTTTATCGCTGCTAAGTTTCATTATTCCCTGGTACAGGTAGTCGGCATGATCGCTGAGCAGCGGGCAATAAAAAAAATTGCTTTCAGCGGAGGTGTTTTTCAGAATGCATTACTGGTAGACATGATGCAGCAGCTCTTACCGGGCAGGTTGCAATTGTATTTTCACCGGCAGCTTTCTCCCAACGATGAAAATATTTCATTCGGCCAAATGATCTATTACGATAATAATTTTGATGGCATCAGGAATGCCGCCCAGGAAAATATACCCGTTGAAAACAGCGAAATATGTATCTAGCTATACCACGGATGATACAAAGTATTGACATCAAGTGCTGCGGAAGCCACCAAAACAGTTGAATACCTGGAAGAGATGGGTGAAACAGCAGCAATGGTGAATCAATACACAAACAGACAGACCTCAATAAATAGTATGAAATACCTTTCAGAATACAGGGATGCTGCTGTGGTAAAGCAGTACCTGACAGAAATCAGTCATACGGTTACACAGCCATGGACCATCATGGAAGTTTGCGGCGGACAAACGCATAGCCTGGTGAAAAACGGTATTCTTTCCCTTTTGCCGGAAAATGTACGGATGGTACATGGGCCCGGCTGCCCGGTATGTGTAACGCCCCTTCATTTAATTGATAAAGCCGTGTACCTGGCAGAAGAAAAGAAGGTTGTGTTGTGTTCCTATGGCGATATGTTAAGGGTGCCCGGCAGTAAAAAAAGCCTGCTGGAGGCAAAGGCCAATGGAGCGGATGTGCGCATTTTATATTCGCCGCTGGAAGCGGTCACGCTGGCAAAGCAAAACCCCGATAAAGAAATAGTCTTTTTCGCTGTGGGTTTTGAAACTACTGCACCGGCCAATGCGCTGAGTGTTTTACATGCCCAAAGAGAAGGGCTAAAAAATTATTCCATACTAACTTCGCATGTACTGGTACCCCCTGCCATAGAAGCCATTGTAAATGACAAAGACAACGTGGTGCAGGGATTTTTGGCAGCCGGGCATGTTTGTACCATTATGGGTATTGAAGAATATTATCCATTGGTAGAAAAATATCAACTGCCCATTGTGGTTACCGGTTTTGAGCCGGTTGACTTACTGCAGGGGATACTGATGTTGTTAAAGCAACTGGAGAAAGGAGAATATAAATTGGAGAACCAGTACAGCCGGGTAGTAAATCCCGAAGGAAATCCTGCCGCTATTAAAATCATCAGGGAAGTGTTTGAGGTAACAGACAGGGAATGGCGTGGGGTAGGCACTATTCCATTAAGCGGATATGAATTGAAAGATACTTTTAAAGATTTTGATGCCAGGGTTAAATTTAATATTCAACTTCCAAAAGCTGCAGAAAGCGCAGAATGCATAGCAGGTGAAATTTTAAGGGGGATTAAAAAACCTACCCAATGCCCGCAGTTTGGGAAAAAGTGTAATCCGCTCAATCCCCTGGGAGCGCCCATGGTCAGCAGTGAAGGCGCTTGTGCAGCTTATTATCATTTCAGCAATATGGAAACTGCTATGCTTACCTGAGCAGGGTGTATGCGGTAAGTTTCGAAGCAACTAAAAAAAGATACATGAGCCAGGAAATAATAATGTCCCTTACTTGTCCAATGCCAAAATTTGATTTTGATAAAATTAACCTGGGGCATGGCAGTGGCGGGTTGTTAACCCATAAACTTTTAAACAGCGGGGTGTTCAGTGTACTGCAAAATGAGTTGCTGGACACAAAGCACGATGGGGCCGTGTTTGAAATAAACGGAAAATTGGCATTCAGCACAGACAGTTATGTGGTGTCGCCGGTATTTTTCCCGGGCGGAAATATTGGCGAACTGGCGGTAAACGGTACGGTAAACGACCTGGCCATGTGCGGCGCTATGGCAAAATACCTGTCTCTGTCTTTTATTATTGAAGAAGGCCTGCCAATGGAAGAATTCTGGGCAATACTGAACAGTATCCGGCAGTGCTGCGACAAAGCCAATGTGAAAATAGTTACGGGCGATACCAAGGTAGTGGAGAAAGGAAAAGGCGATAAAATTTTTATTAATACTTCAGGTATAGGGCTGGTACATGAGCAGGCAAGCATTGGGTTTGCCAGCATTAAAGAAAACGATGTGCTTGTTGTAAGTGGTAATATTGCAGAACATGGTATTGCGATTATGAGTAAGCGGCAAGGATTAGAATTTGAAACAGATATTGTAAGCGATACCACGCACCTGAATTTTACGGTAAAGAAAATACTGGACAGCTTTGGTGAACAGGTACATTTTCTACGCGACGCTACCCGTGGTGGCCTGGCTTCTGTATTGAATGAGATTGCCAAAGACGGTGGTTTTGGTGTGGAGATACGGCAAACCGATATTCCTGTGAATGAACAGGTAAATGGCGCCTGCGAGATGCTGGGCCTTGACCCGCTCTATGTAGCCAATGAAGGTGTATTTATTATTGTGGCAGACAATTTGATTGCAGCAGCGCTGCTGGCGCTATTGCGGGATGATGTAAATGGGGTTAATGCAAAAGCCTTCGGAACTATTACCAAGGAACACTGCGGCCAGGTAATATTGCAAAGCAGCATTGGCGGCAGAAGGGTGGTGAATATGCTGCCCGGAGAGCAATTGCCCAGGATTTGCTGATTATGGCTGATGGTGTGATAAAACTAAAAATCACCAGGAAGTAATTTAACGTAATTGCAGCAATGCATGGAATCACTATGTTTTACTATGGCACCACATGCCGGGAGAAGACCGACAGCCTGCTTGTGTTGTAAATCGTCTTTCACGTTCATTCTATGATCCCTGAGAATGCTGTTTCTTTGGTGTACGAAATGGTGTTTTTCACTCCTTAAAACAGCCAAAATACAGGTTGCTGCTA
>JANPGT010000461.1:0-2720 GCA_031424135.1 Chitinophagaceae bacterium | reverse complement strand
ACCTATGCCTACAACAAAGACACGCTTATTGAAAAAGTATTCTTCAGCGGTTCAGACTCTATTAAGTTTGAAACACTGCGCACCTACAAACTGCTGATTGAAAAAACAAAGGAGGGTTACAAACAGGTGATTCCGGAGATTGAATCGCAGGGCGTAAAATTCAGGCTTACTGAAACCTATGAAACCATCAGCGACAGCGCTGTTTCTCCGCTGGATGGCGCCTGGGAGATGGAATCGCAGGTAAACGTAAAAGGGAAAGACAGCACCATTGTAAAGGGTACCCAATTTAAAGTGTACCATGCAGGGCATTTTATATGGGCGCGCAGCTACACAGATTCTTCCGGCAGAACCCATACCGGTATGGGCTTTGGCACGTTTACGCTTAACGGTAACAACAAACTGAAAGAACATGTAGCAGTATCTTCTTATTACCAGATTAGATTGCAGGATATTGATATTGCTGTTGAGCTGTCTGGCAGTGATGGCTTCAGGCAAACCATTACCAATACAGCAGACAGTTCATTGTCTATAGAAACTTATAAACGCCTGAAGAAATAAGCCGGTATAACCGGGCCGGCTTTCCTGCAGGATGAGATCAGCGGCGACAGCTATGCTTTGTTGATCAAAGGTGCCGCCGCTGTATTAAAGACTGAATTGTTTGTAGCTACCATTCAGCGCCACGCCTTTACTTTGGGCAAATGCATTCACCTTATCCACAAAAGAAAAGTCTTTGATAAGACCAGCTACCTGGTTAATGTCATCGCCAAAAATGCGGTCTTCTGCAGCAAAGCCAACAAAGGTTCGTACATAGTCATGTGCAAATTCAAGCAGGGCACTGCTTTTTAATGGATGCCGGAATTCTATGGCCTGGCAGGCACTCAGCAGTTCAATGGCCAGGATAAACTCCAGGTTATCCAGCACCTTGTTGAGCTTGCGCCCGCTGATACTGCCCATGCTCACATGGTCTTCCTGTCCCAGCGAAGTAGGTATGCTGTCTGCACTGGCCGGGAAGCACAATGTCTTATTTTCTGTCACCAGGGCAGCGGTGGTATACTGCGGAATCATGAAACCGCTGTTGAGGCCCACATCTTTAATCAGCAGCATGGGCAGGCCCCATTTGCCTTCCAGCAGCAGGTAACAGCGGCGGTCTGCAATATTGCCGATTTCAGCAGCTGCAAAGCAGGCATAGTCTAACGGTAACGCCAATGGCTGACCGTGAAAATTGCCACCGCTGATGGTATCTTCTGCACTAAATATGATGGGATTGTCTGTTACTGCATTCAGTTCTGTCTCTGTCAGTTCTTTCAGGTGCAGCCAGGCATTGCGGCTGGCACCATGCACCTGCGGCATGCAGCGCAGGCTGTAGGGATCCTGTACGCGGCCGCAATCTACATGGCTTTGCATAATGGCTGAACCTTCCAGCAGCAGGCGCAGGCGCTGCGCCACCAGCAGGTTGCCGGCAAAGGGCCGCAGCCGGTGCAGGCGTTCATCAAAAGGAGACTTGGTACCGGTTAGCGCTTCCAGGCTCATGGCACCAATAATATCGGCCGCCTCCAGGCAATTGTTCATACGCTGCACGGCCTTCACCGCAAAAGAAAGAATAAACTGCGTACCGTTAATCAGGGCCAGTCCTTCTTTGGGACCTAACTGCAACGGAACGGTCTTTTCCAGGGCAAATATTTCTGCCGTCTTCTTTTTTTCGCCTTTATAATAACATTCGCCCAGGCCAATCAGGGGCAGGAACAAATGCGCCAGCGGAGCAAGATCTCCGGAAGCCCCTACACTGCCTTTTTCAGGCACCACGGGTATAATATCATTGTCTATATGCCAGAGAATTCTTCGCAGGGTGGGCAACTGAACCCCGCTATAGCCCTGCGCCAGTGCATGCACTTTGGTGATAAGCATCAGCTTGGCCACTTCTGCGGGTATAGGATCGCCTACCCCTACACTATGGCTCTGAAGAATTTTATGTTGCAGGGTTTGTGTATCTGCTGCGGAAATTTTTGTGTTGGAGAGAATACCAAAACCGGTATTGATGCCATACACCGTAGTATCGTTTGCTACAATCTGCTGTACATGATGCCGGCTCTTTTCAATAAGCGCAATGGATCCATCATTTAAAATGCCTTTTGTGCTGCCTGCAGCAATGGCAATGGCCTGGCTGACCGTTAATCTGTCTGTTCCGTAATTAAAAATGTGGCTCATACTGTGCAATTCAGGTTCAAATGTAGCTGAATTGCTTTGGGCCAAAAACAAAAAAAGCGAAGTGTTTATTACTTCGCCCAGGGGTTTACGCTGGATAAATAAAGAAAAGACGATTTACCAGATAGGTTCTGTCATTTTCTGCGCGTTCACTTTTTTCAGGGTTTCCAGCTCCTGGTAGATTTCGCGCTTTTTATTGCCGGTAAATTTATCGCACCAGGCATTCAGCCTTTCTAATAAACCCCTGCTTGCCTTTGGCTGATGTACAATCTGTTTAAATTTGTAACAGTCAAAGAAAGGTGCTTCACTGTTCTGGTACATTGCTTCGTGCAGTAAATTTTGTGATACGGGCATACTGTTGATTTTTACTTGGGGTTTAATAGTGGCTGTTAACAGTATTTTATATATGAAAATGATGCCATATGCCATGCGCATTTTGCTGACGGTCCGGCGCATGGGCAATATTGTTATTATCATTGATAAACAGTCAAATGCATATTGTTGACATATGGGGCGGG
>JANPGT010000460.1:0-4930 GCA_031424135.1 Chitinophagaceae bacterium | reverse complement strand
CTCCTGGTTTTGAATATACCGGATAACGTCAGGAACATGGCTTTTAGAATAAGAGAATGCCCCGTAACCTTCCTGCCACGCAAATGGCGAAGGGCAGAATTTCTTTTCCTTGATCCACTTGCTGCTTTCAGTTTTAACATGTTTAACCAGTGAGGAAACTGATTCTATGGGCCGCATTCCGATGAGTATATGAATGTGATCGGACAGGCTATTTACCTGTAACATTTTGTGCGTATTTCCTTCGAAAAGACCTGTAATCTAACTGTGTAGTTCCGCTTTCCATTCCTTTTGAATCAGTGCAGCACGATATTTTACCGCGAACACAAATTGAATATGCAGCTACGTGTAAGTGTTTGCCATTGTATAAGGATAAGATAATTAAATGTACAAAAAGAAAGGATTTCCGTTAATAATTTTATTGATGTCTGTTAGCTTGCATAAAGCTTTTGATTAAACTTTACCTGCCATTTTTCTCGTCATAGCAAAAAGCGCACCTACGGAGCGCTGTTTTACTCCGGTGTTTTAGCTACCCACAAAATGTTCCGATGGAACATGTTCGGTTAAGTGTTTTACGTGGCAGCAGGAACGCACATGCCATGATTGCTACGTCCTCCTAATTTGATTGTGCCATTTGCGGTCGACTGAGAATTGAAGCCTTACTATCTACCCAATGAATCAATTTCCCAGCTCATTCCTCCTTTTCTGCAACTCACTCCTTTTTGATTGCCTGCTGCTGTAAGTCTTGCTAGCATTGTGCTGTTAACTCAAATACAGGCAAATGCCGTTCAATCAAACCAAAATTATCAATATGAAAATGTTCACCTCTTTCCTCACAGTTGCTTTCTGCATGGTAAGCACCGGCCTCCTGGCCCAGAATGATGTTCCAAAGGGATTCAGTAAAGGAAACATCACCTTAGGCGGCAATACCATTGTTGCCGGGTATGTTAAAAATAATTTACGGAGCAACGGCACCATCGTCCTCATCACTGCTGAAAACGACAGGCGGAAAAACTATGGTGCCAACGATCTGCTGGCTGCCCAAGTTGACAGCACCCGCTTCCTTTGTATACAGGGAGATTTCTTCAGGGTTATCAGCGAGGGAGAACTGTGTTTCCTGCAGAAAGCCAGCAATGGTTCCAATCAAACCGTATACAACGGCACAGAAGCCATATTTGTTAAAGGAACCGATGGCCAGGTAAACGATTATTTTTTCTATGACAGGAACCAACAGCTGTTAAAGCTGCTCACCAAAAAGAACAGGGATCAAATGATTGCCGGCACTTTTACCAATTGTGCTGCGGCCATTGCCAGGGCGGGCGAAGCCGGTGCTGACCTGGCCCAGCTGCGCCAGGCGGTTGATATTTATAACCAGCGTAGTCAACAATAAATAATAAGAAAGCACCGGCTGGAACCAGGATTTTTGGTTGCGGCAAACCGAATCGAAATGAAAAAAACAATCATCATGCTGGCGGTAATGGCAGGGGCCTTACTGGCAGCTGCACAAAATAATACGCTTACGCAAACGGTAAGAGGAATTGTAACAGATGAACAGTCCGGAAATATACTGAGCGATGTAACCGTGATGCTGGACGGTGCCAACACGGCTATTGCAGGCATATCAGATGCCAAAGGCAATTTTCGTTTACTGCAGGTACCCATTGGCAGGCAAACCATCAGGGTAAGTTTAATTGGTTACGAGGAGGCGCTTGTACAAAATATTGAAGTCACTTCTTCCAAAGAAGTAGTGCTGGAGATAAAACTAAAAGAAAAAATAAAAAGGCTGGAAGAGGTTGTGGTTACGGCCAATAAGCAAAAACACCGGGCTTTAAATGAAGCGGCGGTAGTAAGCGCACGCCAGTTCAGCGTGGATGAAGCCGTACGTTATTCCGGTACAAGAAACGACCCCAGCCGTATGGCGCAGAATTTTGCAGGTGTAAGTGGCACCAATGACGCAAGGAATGATATTGTAGTACGCGGTAATTCTCCCAGTGGTGTATTGTGGCGCATGGATGGTATCGATATACCCAACCCCAACCACTTTAGTACATTGGGTGCTACCGGCGGTCCGGTAAGTATTCTGAATACCAATACACTGAAAAATTCCGATTTTCTAACCAGCGCTTTTCCCGCACAATACGGTAATGCACTGGCCGGCGTGTTTGACCTGCGGATGCGAAACGGCAATAACGAGAAGTATGAATTCCTGGGACAGGTGGGCTTCAATGGGTTTGAGCTGGGCGCGGAAGGACCCGTCAACAGGCATATAAAATCATCTTTCCTGGTAAACTACCGTTACTCCATGATTGCTGCCATCCAGGCCCTGGGTTTATCAGTAGGTACAGGCACCACTACACCCTATTACCAGGACCTGAGCTTTAAAATTCATATTCCTACTAAAAAATCCGGCGTGTTCGACTGGTTTGGTATTGGTGGCGAAAGCCACGTGAACTTTCCGGCAGACGGGGAAGATAATTTGTATGCTTCCAATGACGGCACGTTGCGTAAAAGAAACTTTACTTCTCTCACAGGCGTAACGGGCGTAACGCATACTTATTTTTTTAATCCCACTGCATCGGGTAAGCTGACATTGGCCCTGTCTGGCTTTCAATCAAAATACAAAGAGGAAATTGTGGAACAGGGTAAAGCCGATAAAACAGCGTATGATAAAAATAACCGCCAGGTGAAATTTTCTGCCGGCTATACATTCAATAAAAAATTCAACTCAAAAAATCAATTGACTGCGGGTATAGTGGCCGATCTTAACACCCTGCAACTAAAGCAGCACTATATTAAAAACGGCGATTCTGTTTTAACCAGCCTGTTCAATACAAAAGAGAAGGCCGTTTTGCTGAAGGCATTTGCCAACCTGAATCACCGGTTTACAGACCGCTTGTCTACTAATCTTGGGTTGTACTATCAAGAGTTTACCTTCAACAAGACCAGCAGTATTGAACCCAGGTGGAATGTTAAATATCAGTTCCAGCCCAATCAGTCTGTTTCTTTTGGCGCAGGACTTCACAGCCAGACACAGCCGCTGGAAGTGTACATGTACGAATCTAAAAACAGCGTAGGGCAAACGGTGCGCACTAACAAAAACCTGGATCTGGTAAAGAGCCTGCACACAGTAATTGGATATGATATTAACTTTTCCAGGCAGCTGCGCTTTAAAACAGAATTGTATGCCCAGTATATTTACAATGCAGCCGTTGAAAGCCATCCGTCTTCTTTCAGTATGCTGAATGCCGGCGCAGATTTCTATTTTCCTGATAAAACTCAGTTGCTAAATGGCGGCAAGGGTTATAACTATGGCGTTGAAATGACGCTGGAACGTTTCCTGCAGAAAGGGTTCTATTATCTTTTTACCGTTTCTTTGTTTAAATCGCAGTATAAAGGCAGCGATGATATATGGCGGAACACTGCTTTCAACAGCAGTTACGTAAATAATATATTGGCGGGTAAAGAGTTCCGGCTGAATACAAAATCAAGTTTTTCGCTGGATACCAGAATAGTTTTGTCGGGCGGACAGCGGTATACGCCCTTCAATATTCCTGCATCACAGGCAGCGGGCTATGTTGTTTTTAAAGACGAAGAAGCTTATAGCCTCCGCAACAATGCCTACTGGCGCTGGGACTTGAAATTTTCTTATGCCCGTAATGGCAAAAAGACCACGCAGAAATGGTTTGTAGACTTTCAGAACCTGACCAACCGGAAGAATATTTATGTGCGTACCCTGAATCCTAAAACAGGTAAGACCAGCGGGATAAACCAGATTGGCTTCTTCCCCAATTTTAATTATATGGTTACCTTTTAAAATTTTTAACTTTACCCTATGTGGCGCACCAATAATAAAATAGGATTCAACGACAGGTGGCTGATGATCTGCATGATCCCGTTATCTGCGTTTTTTATCCCGTTTGTTTTTTTTGGATTGCGTTTTCAGCGACCACCCTTTTTTACCTGGAAAGTTTATTTAACTACGCTTATACTTACGGCAGCAATCTGGCTGGGCAACCGGTATATAATGATCTGGACACGCACCCGTTATCCGCAGTTTACAGAGAATAAAAGAAGATTGACCGTGCAGACGGGCATCATGCTGGGTTACACATTAATAGCTACCAACTTCCTGGGCTATTTCCTGCACGACTACTGTGGCATGCAGACCGCTAATTACCCTGGTCTTACCATGTGGGATATTATTATTAACTCCAATAACGCAGCTATTTTCAGCAGCCTTACCGTAGTAGCTATTTATGAAAGTATTTATTTTATGAATGAGCTGCGCGAATCAATAGAGGAAAAAGAGTTGTTAAAAAGGGAAAGCCTGCAGGCGCAGCTGCACGCTTTGAAAACACAGGTAAATCCACATTTTCTTTTTAATAACCTGAACACGCTTACTTCCGTTATTCCGGATAATCCGCAACAGGCCATTGATTTTGTGCAGCAGCTTTCAAAAGTATACCGGCACATCCTTGAGGTAAAAGATGAAAAAGCCATTCCCCTTTTTGAAGAACTGGAGGTGTTGCGTGCGTATGCTTTTTTATTGAAGACAAGGTTCGGCAATAACCTTGATATTGCCATTGATGTGCCTGCCGAAAAAATGCATAAAATGATTGTGCCGCTTTCTTTGCAGCTGCTGATGGAAAATGCCATCAAGCACAATATTGTTTCATCAGAGCGGCCCCTTAAGATAGATGTATACTCGGTAAACGGAACACTGGTGGTAAGCAATAACCTTCAGAAGAAAAGACAGTTGTTTGAGTCTACCGGTATTGGGCTGGATAATATCCGCAACCGCTATCGCCTGCTAAGCGACAGAATCGTCAGTGTAACAGAAAGCAGCACCAGTTTCACCGTCTCCATTCCTTTAATAGAATACTAAGTATGCAGGTAGTAATTATAGAAGACGAAGCGCCTGCGGCCAGCCGGC
>JANPGT010000459.1:0-2800 GCA_031424135.1 Chitinophagaceae bacterium | reverse complement strand
GAAATACCTGTTATTCATTGCCACTATTTTCTTCTCTATGCAAGTCCTGCCGCAGCAGGCAGATACCAATTACCTCAAAGCCTTGTATGATCGCTGTATTGATTTTGATGAATCCAAAGCTGATTCTGTGTCTTTTTATGCTGCCTTCATAGCAAAGGAAGCGTCCAGGCTTAAATATGATCATGGCGAAGTGCTTTCCAGCCGGCTAAACGGTATTGCACATGATTTAAAGGGTGATTATGACAAGGCCATTGACTATTACCTGCAATCGCTGGAAGCATCCCGCAAACTGCAGTCACCCAAATATGAACTTTCTGCGTTAACTGACCTGGCATACATATACGTTAATACCAAGCAGGCGGCCAGGGCCCGCGACATGTACCTGCAATGTCTGCGGCTTGCCGAAGCCGGTGGAGACGTTCATTCCGTGGTAACGGCCTACAGCAACCTGGGTGCTATTTACAGTATGCTGAAAGAGCCTGACAGTGCCCTGGTTTTTCTTTATAAGGGCATTGACGCAGGAAAGGCGCACGGGGATGAAATAGACATGGCAGGGTTTTATAACAATATCGGTAACGTTTATTATCACAAAAAGGAATTTGAAAAGGCTTTGTCTTTTTTTCGCAAGAGCAGTGCCCTGCATGTTACAAAAGGTGACATTGCAGACCGCTGGCTTGACAACCTGAACATAGCAGATATTTTTATTGAGCTGAAGAAGTTTGATTCAGGCTATGTGTATGCAATGAAATCGTTGCAACTGGCGCAGGATCTGAATGCCCGGAGTAAAGAAGGTGATAGTTATTCCATGTTGTCAAAATTATATTCCAGGAAGGGCGATTATAAAAACGCATACGACTATCAGCAAAAATGGTACACCATCGATACCAGCCTGGTGAATTCCGGTACCAATGAAACCATCGCTTCCCTGCAGGAAAAGTTTCACGCCAGGCAGCGCGGGCAGGAAAATAAATTATTACAGTCGGAAGTAGACAAAGCCGCTCTCCGTAATAAAGCTATCACATTGCTGGCCCTGGCTGCGCTGGTAATTGCTGCAGTGGTAGCGCTGCTGCTGGTGCAAAAAAGGATGGCCAATAAAAAATTACAGTACAAGAATGATTTTATTAACCGCCAAAATGAGAAACTGGCTGAGCTGAACTATGAAAAGAATTCGCTGATCAGTATTGTGTCGCACGATCTGAATACGCCTTTTGCTGCCATTAAAATGTGGCTGAATATACTGGAAGATGATACCAGTAACCTTACCGGCGAACAAAAAAAGGCAGTGGAAAGAATCAAGCAATCTTCCGGAAAAGGTGAGCTGCTCATCAGGTCGATACTGGATGTTGAAAAAGCCGAAACCAACCAGCATAAAGTGCAACTGGAAAATTTTGACCTGAAAGTATTCGTGGAAAGTATTGTGGTTGATTTTAAACCGGCGGCTTCTGGGAAAAATATTCAGCTGCATTTTGAAACTGCCGACAGGCATATTTACCTGGTAAGTGATAAGCAACTGGTGAGCCGTATCTGCGAGAATCTATTTTCCAATGCCATCAAGTATTCTGACCCCGGTAAAAATGTATGGATTAGCCTCTCCAACAGCAATGATGCAGTCAATATAAAAGTAAAGGACGAGGGTATGGGTATCCCCCGGGAAGAATTGCCCAACCTGTTTTCCAAATACAGTAAAATATCTACTACACCCACCGCCGGCGAAGCTTCTACCGGCCTGGGGCTTTCTATTGTAAAAAGAATTGTAGAAGAGCTAAACGGCAGCGTTTACTGCGAAAGCGAGCCCGGCAAGGGGTCTTTGTTTACAGTGGTACTGAAAAAATAATGTGATTATTTTGTGAATGCCTGCAATGGATGCGGCTGGTTGGTTATATTTGCAACAAAGTAGCAAATATTTCTTGGCAAAAAAATCCGTCATACGGCAATTGGTAGCGGGCCTGTTATTGTTGGTATTTACCTTCAGTATCGCCCCTAAACAATTTTTGCATGACGCCATTGCCAATCATAAAGACAAACTGCACATTGCTGCCCCCGGTGATGAGCAGCAGGTAAACAAAGCCGGTTTTTTTTGTAAGTGCGATAACCTGGTGGCGGAATCGCCTTTTACCGATGAGGTGCAGCAATACAGCATTGCCGCTCCCCGGGCTTTTGCAGCGCAGGCGCCTGTTGCTTTGTATTTCTTCCATGCTTCTCCTGTTTTCTTTTTCGGATTAAGGGGCCCACCCGCGGTTGGTAATCTCTCTGCAGCATAAGCTGCTGTCCTTACCGGTTATGTCTGCAACAGCTGCGGCTGTTAATTCATTTTTTGATCTTCCCCGGACAGGGCATATGTATAACTGATTTAATGTATCCGGCCATTCCCGAACTGCTATACCAGCAATTGTATCACTGATCAATATGCTTTCCTGCAATGATTGTTGCAGGATATATTGTGTATGAAGGCCATTTAAACAACAGCAATGAAAAAAATTATTCTTTATATAGTATTCTTTACCTGTGCAGGTAACATCAACGGTTTTGCACAGCAACCTGGTGACAACAGTAATTTTAAGTCTGTTAAAGAGAATGGCAGTTTAGCCGGTACCATCACCGATGCTAAAACCGCTCAGCCATTACAGGGCGCTTCTATCTATTTTCACGATCTTAAACTGGGCACCGGCACCAATGCCCGTGGCCAATATAAAATTCAGCATATTCCCACCGGCAAATACCTGGTAGAAATCAGTTTTCTTGGGTATGCATCTATTGTGGAAACCGTTGACATTAACGGCGATGTGCAAAAGGATTATAC
>JANPGT010000458.1:0-3097 GCA_031424135.1 Chitinophagaceae bacterium | reverse complement strand
GTTTTCGGATAAGCTGGCCGGTTACCTGGGCGCAAAGCATGTGATTCCCTGCGCAAACGGAACAGATGCGCTGCAAATAGCGATGATGGCACTGGATTTGCAACCCGGCGACGAAGTAATTACACCTTCCTTTACCTATGTTGCCACCACCGAAGTAATTGCCCTGCTGCGCCTGAAACCTGTTTTTGTGGAAGTTGACAGGCAGAGTTTTTGTATTGATTCTGAAGCCATTCGTAAAGCCATTACACCCAAAACAAAAGCGATTGTGCCGGTGCACTTGTATGGGCAGGCGGCCAATATGGAAGCTATCATGGAAATAGCCAGAGAGCACGGGTTGTTTGTTATAGAAGACAATGCCCAGGCCATTGGCAGCAGTTTCACTTTTTCTGATGGCAGTGTTAAGAAAACGGGCACCATCGGCACCATTGGTACCACCTCGTTTTTTCCTTCCAAGAACCTGGGTTGTTACGGAGATGGGGGGGCAATATTTACGGAGGACGATACGTTAGCTAATAAATTGAAAATGATTGCCAATCATGGTCAAAGCAGGCGCTATTACCATGAGATGGTGGGTTGTAACAGCCGCCTGGATACGATTCAGGCCGCGGTACTGAATGTAAAATTGCCCAAACTGGATGCCTATATAGAAGCAAGAAGAAGAGCAGCGGATTTTTATGACGAAGCTTTTAAGAGTCATCCGGCATTGACCATACCCTACAGGGCGCCGTACAGCCATCACGTTTTTCATCAGTATACATTGCTGGTGGAAGAGGGTCTTAGGGATGGATTACACGAGTTTCTTGCCTCCATGAATATTCCTTCCATGATCTATTATCCTGTGCCCGCCCACCGCCAGCAGATGTTTGCTGCATTTGGCGGAAGCAGTTACCAGCTGCCGGTTACAGATTGGCTGACAAAAAGGGTAATTTCGCTGCCCATGCACACAGAAATGGATCATGAACAACTGACAACGATTGCTTCCAATGTGCTGGAATTCCTGAAAAAAACATAATTTATTCATATTAAACCCCCACCCTCACAAATGAAGATAGCAGTAGTTGGAACAGGATACGTAGGATTGGTTACCGGAACCTGTTTTGCAGAAACCGGAAACGATGTAACCTGCGTGGATATTGACCAGAGTAAAGTTGAGAAACTCAGCAATGGCCAAATTACCATTTACGAACCTGGACTGGAGAAATTATTTCTGCGCAACCTTAAAGAAGAGCGCCTGCGTTTTACCACTTCATTGGAAGATGGTATTAAAGATGCCGCCATTATTTTTCTTGCATTGCCTACTCCCCCGGGAGAAGATGGCTCAGCAGATCTGAAATACATACTGGGTGTATCCAATCACCTGGGAAAAATTCTGACCGATTATAAAGTAATTATCGATAAAAGCACGGTGCCGGTAGGTACGGCAGAAAAAGTACATGCTGCTATTTCAGCCAATTACAAAGGTGCGTTTGATGTAGTGTCCAACCCCGAGTTCCTGCGGGAAGGCGTAGCGGTGGAAGACTTTATGAAACCAGACAGGGTGGTAATAGGTACTTCTTCTGAAAGAGCGCGTAAAGTAATGGGTGAATTGTACGGTCCTTTTGTAAGACAGGGCAACCCTATTATTTTTATGGATGAGCGTTCTGCAGAGCTTACCAAGTATGCTGCCAACTCTTTCCTGGCTACCAAGATTACTTTTATGAACGAAATAGCCCTGCTTTGTGAAAAACTGGGTGCTGATGTAGACATGGTACGCCGCGGTGTGGGCAGCGATGAGCGCATTGGTAAACGCTTCCTGTTTCCGGGTATTGGCTACGGTGGAAGCTGCTTTCCCAAAGATGTTCAGGCGTTGGTAAAATCTTCGCAGGACGTGAGCTACGAGTTCAAAATATTAAATGCGGTAATGGATATTAACGAGAAGCAGAAGCTTCACTTAATGCCCAAGATTGAGAAATATTTCGGCAATAACCTGAAAGGCAAAAAATTTGCTATGTGGGGACTGGCGTTTAAACCAAATACAGATGATATCCGCGAAGCACCGGCCCTGTATATGATTGATGCTTTACTGGCCCAGGGTGCCACCGTAAGCGCATTTGACCCTGAAGCAATGCCCAATGTAAAGGGAGTAGTGGGTGATAAAATCAGCTATGCAGAAAACCAGTACGACTGCCTGGTGGATGCGGATGCACTGATCATCGCTACCGAATGGAACGAATTCCGTACGCCTAATTTTCTGAAGATTGTAACCTCGCTGAAAAACAAAGTGATATTTGACGGCCGTAATCTTTTTGATACGGCAGCTATCAAGGAACTGGGTTTTTATTATGAAAGTGTTGGAAGAGCAACAGCAGTGCCGGCCGGCAATAAATAATTAAAAAAATTGTATGAGCAAAAAAAGGGTTTTAGTAACCGGCGCAGCGGGCTTTCTGGGTTCGCATCTGTGCGACAGGTTTATAAAAGAAGGGTTTCATGTAATTGGAATGGACAATCTTGTTACCGGAGATCTGAAAAATATTGAGCATCTCTTCAAACTGGAGCAGTTTGAATTTTATCACCACGACGTGTCCAAGTTCATCCACATTCCCGGTGAACTGGATTATATCCTGAACTTTGCCTCACCGGCAAGCCCCATTGACTACCTGAAGATTCCTATCCAGACACTTAAGGTGGGTTCACTGGGAACGCACAATTGTCTTGGCCTGGCCAAGGCGAAAAAAGCGCGCATTCTGGTAGCGTCTACTTCAGAAATCTACGGAGATCCGCTGGTGCATCCGCAAACGGAAGAATACTGGGGCAATGTAAATCCTGTAGGTCCGAGAGGAGTGTACGATGAAGCAAAACGTTTCCAGGAAGCTATTACTATGGCGTACCACAATTTTCATGGGGTAGAAACAAGAATTGTCAGAATCTTTAATACGTACGGACCGCGCATGCGTCTCAACGACGGAAGAGCACTGCCGGCATTTATCGGCCAGGCACTACGTGGCGAAGATCTAACCGTATTCGGCGATGGTTCGCAAACCAGGAGCTTCTGCTATGTAGACGATTTGGTGGAAGGCATCTACCGCTTACTGATGAGCGATTGTCACCTGCCAGTTAA
>JANPGT010000457.1:0-3365 GCA_031424135.1 Chitinophagaceae bacterium | reverse complement strand
GAAAAAAGAAACCGGCCTGATAGATTATGAAATGCTGGAAGCCCAGGCCCGTAAAGAAAAACCCAAGCTGATTATTTGTGGCGCATCTGCCTATAGCCGCGATTGGGATTATGCCCGCATCCGCAAAGTAGCCGATGAAATTGGCGCTTTTCTAATGTGCGATATGGCACATCCTGCCGGACTGATTGCAAAAAATTTATTGAATTCTCCTTTTGAACATTGTCATTTTGTTACTTCTACTACGCACAAGACTTTGCGTGGTCCGCGTGGTGGCATTATACTAATGAAAAAAGATTTTGAAAACCCTTTTGGTTTAAAAGATGTGAAAGGCAATACCCGCCTTATGAGCAACCTGCTGGATATGGCAGTATTTCCCGGCATACAGGGCGGCCCGCTGGAACACGTGATAGCAGCCAAAGCCATTGCTTTTGGCGAAATACTCACAGATGAGTTTACCGGCTATGCACAACAGGTGGTTACCAACGCACAGGCCATGGCCAAAGCATTTGTAGAGAAAGGCTACCAACTCATCAGCAATGGTACTGACAATCACTTAATGCTGATTGACCTGCGCAATAAAAACATCAGCGGCAAAAAAGCAGAGCAGGCCCTGGTAAAAGCAGACATTACCCTGAATAAAAACATGGTGCCGTTTGACGATAAAAGCGCTTTTGTAACTTCCGGCATACGGGTAGGTACACCCGCTATTACCACCCGCGGGCTAAAAGAAGAGCACATGCAGTTTGTAGTAAATATGATAGACAACGTGCTGATGAATGCAGACGATGAAAATGTTATCAGTAGTGTACGCGGCCAGGTAAATGAATTCATGAAACAGTTTGTGCTCTACCCGGAGCTGGGATAAACGCTTTTATTTACCGCGTAACGCAGGGTACATATAAGACAACCCGCCCGCCTGATTCCTTCATTTTTACATATTTTGACAAAAAAGCAGGTAAGCAACTTACCTGCTTTTTTTGCACCCAACCGGTAAAATAGTTTGGTTGTGCAGAAATTAATACCTTCGGAAAATAAAGTATTTATCCCCTTCATTATGATTCAACGTATACAATCCATCTGGCTGATACTTGCCGCGCTGGCCGCCTCCCTCACCTTCAAATTTTCATTTTACAGTGGCAATAAGATAGGGGTTGACCAAATGCCAAAATTTACCTCTCTTGTTGCCAGTAGTAATATAGGTCTGTTAATATTAACAGTAGCAGTAGGCGTAGCCGCACTGATTGCTGTTTTTTTATACAAAAACAGGAAACTGCAGCTGCGCATTACGCTGGCGGCAATGCTGCTGTCTTTACTGAATATTGTACTCTACTATAACCAGACACTTCATTTTGCAGTGGGAACATACGACCTGACGGCACTGGTAGCCCTGGCCATTCCGGTGTGCCTGCTGTTTGCCGCCAAAGGAATTTACACCGATCAAAAACTGGTGAAAAGCCTTGACAGGCTTCGTTGACAATTGCAGTATTTTTTTGCTTAAGAATGCATAGATTTCATCGCAAATTCATTTGCGTATACCCAAAATCCATATCTTTATAGCTACCTGATAATATTAGAAACCTGTATATATATACGCTTATCGCAGGTCACAGAACTCCAATTATCCTCCCGTATTAACCCTTCCTTTAATCCAGCCCCAGGAACTTACTGACGCCAATAATTTGGCGTAGTGCACTTAGTAGCTAACCACTATACATAAATGTTCTATTAAAAAATTTCATATGAGGAAAATTTTTTACCTATTTCTTTTTGTCCTTTTGAATACCACGCTTTTTGCGCAGGCGCCGGGCGGCGTTGCAGGTTCTGTACTTTGGTTGAAAGCAGATGCAGGGGTAGGCACCAACACCTGGAACGATAATTCTCCACAATCAAACCACTTTTCGCAACCTGCCCCGGCGAATATGCCCGCATTAACCCCTAATATTTATAATTTTTACAGCGCGTTGGATTTTGACGGGTCAAATTCATTTATGGTAAACCCCACACCAACAGGTTTTCCTACGGGCAATGCAGACCGTAGCATATTTGTAGTGGCCACTGCCGCAGTGGGTGCTGGTTACAGATGGATCTTTGCATACGGCACACCCGGCACCTTTGATGCAACCTGTCAAATGGGCAATCTTGATAACAGCCTCTCCAACGCCTATTATGGAAGTGCTGCAGATTTGGAAACCTCAGGCTACTGGGATGCAGTAGAAAATTCTAATGGTGCACTGGCGTCTTTCACCATCAACAGCAATGAGGAAACCCAGTATAACAGCGGGCTTCCTATCAACACAAAGACCATCACCACAACATTAACCGCTACCTCTGTAAATGGCATTATTGGCGCGCTTACACCCGCCCCGGCAGAGAACTGGTGGGGCTCCATCGGTGAAATATTGATGTTTAATACAGCTTTGTCAGGCGCAGAACGCAACCAGGTAGAATCTTACCTGGCATTAAAATATGGTTTCACATTAGGCAATACAGTTACACCCGTAAGTTATGTGGCCTCTGATGGTATTACTACTTACTGGACCGGTACCAGCGCCTTCCAGAATGATGTGTTTGGTATTGGCAACGACATTGGAACCGGCCTGGCGCAAACAGTATCCAACAGCATCAATACCGGCAGTGGTGATGGCTCAGGCCAAAACGCAAAAGGTAACCTGGTTTTATCTGCGGCAGCGCTCACCGACAAACAATTTCTTATGATAGGCAGCGATGGCGGCGACATTGTTACAGAACAAACAATCGGTGCTGGTGAAGCACCTGCAGGCACTGTAGGTTCATTGAGGGTAGCGCGCAACTGGCGGGTGCAAAATACCGGAGACGTTACAGCTGTTAATCTCAGTTTTGATATGACCGGCCTTATTTACACTGGAGGCAGTACCGCCAGCAACTACCGCCTGATGGTAGACCCGGATGGTGACGGCAATTATACTACAGGCACACTCAGCTACCTGACACCGGCTTCTATTACCGGCAACCTGTTGGAATTTAGCAATGTTACACTGCCCGATGCGGCCGTATTTACTGTTTTAACCCAGGTTTCTGCAACACTGCCTGCCATTTGGGAAGGCTTTAATGTAAGCCTGCAGAAAAACAAGGCTACGCTTACCTGGAAAACCAGCAGCGAAATAAATGTAGACCGTTATGTTGTAGAATATTCTCAAAATGGCATTGCCTATTTAACCGCAGGCTCCGTAGTTGCCAGAAACAGCGCCGGCCTCAACACGTATACATTGGTACAGGAAAACCTGCCTGCAGGTATCCGCTACTACCGCATTAAGCGTGTTGACAAAGACGGTCAGTTCCAGCTAAGCGAAGTAAAAAGCGTTAGGGCAGGCGGTCTCAGCACCGTG
>JANPGT010000456.1:0-3866 GCA_031424135.1 Chitinophagaceae bacterium | reverse complement strand
TGGCCTTGGGTGCCTGTGTTTTGATCGCACCTGTATCCAGCAAATTGTTGTGAATCTCGTGAAGGGTGGAGCGAAACTGCTTTCTGTCGCCAAATTCATTCAGTTGGTGCAGAAATAAGCTCTGTTCTACTACAAATTGGTCTACTTCCGGGTTAGATTTGCGGAGTTGTTCAAAACGGGACAGCTCCTCAGGGTTCATCTGGCCCTGAAGAAAGCGTTCAACAGCATCTGATAATTGAATATCTTCCATCATTTTCCCTTGTTTTTATGTTGCGCGAAGAATAATTTTTTTAGCCTGTTCAAACATTTATATTTCTGGTTTTTAGCATTATCGGCATTGGTGTACCCAAAACTGCCTGCTATTTCCGTCATATTCCTTTTCTGGAGATAATAAGCCTCCAGTAAACTTTTACAGGGCTCTCCCAAATTAGCCATAGACTCCTCCATGGCTTCAAACTGGCTGTTGCGCTGCTCGTGGTGCTCAATATCTTCTTCAACGGGCACCGTCTCTTCCATATTATCTACCTGGCCACCAAATTTCTGCAATTGTTGCAAACGCTTGAGCCACAACCTCCTGCTTACAGAATAAATAAAGGTCTTAAGTTGGCAATTCAGCTCAAATGTGCCGGATTTTGCCTTCTCGTACAGCACTATCATGGTCTCCTGGAAAATATCCCTTGCATCATCAGCAGAACCGTTGTTATTGATAATCAATGCCTGCACCATATTATAATGGTCTTTATAAATGGTTTCCGCTGCTTTTTTATCGCTTTTTGCCAGTCCTTTCAGTAATTCTTTCTCCTGGAATGCTGTTATCACGCTTGCTTGATTATTAATACCCAAATTAATGAATTGTAACCCAAACAAAGGTTCAAAAACTTTTTTTAAAAAGCCGGGTTACCTTTTTCTTTTTCTGGTATAAATACGAAATCAATCATTCAAAAAACAAAACACAAACAAATGAAAAAATTACTTTTAGTTTTAGCCATCGGTGCTTTCGTAGCTTCTTGCAACAACGCTGCTGATACAAGTGCTGCTGCTATTGATTCTGCAAAAACTGTTGCTGTTGATTCTATTAAAGCAACTGGTGACAGCGCTAAAGCCGTAGTTGATTCTACTGTTAAAGCAGCTGTTGATACAGTTAAAGCTAAGGCTGATTCTCTGAAAAAATAATTTGACCTTTTTTCATATGGCAAGCAATCGTTAGAGGCCGTCCTGTTCTCAGGAGGGCTTTTTTCGTCAGGTGTAAGGAAGATAGTCGGTGTAATTGCCGGCCGTCCTGCTTGCACCTTTGCCATTTATACCCCTTTGGCTTGTTCCGGGCGCCTTGGTTATCCAAACTGGTTATCAAAGTAACTAGAAGTACCGGCGGCCCGATAAATCCCCAGGGCAGGCATCCTTCCCGGTTCGGCATTGAATTGCTGAACCCTCCATCCACCGGATATTAGTCTTTTCTCTCCTTTTATTTTTGTTCTCTTAGAATCATTACTTTTGTGCCCTCAAAAAAAATAATGTAATGGCACTTTCATCAGTACTGCAAAGGTTTAGCGAGCCCGAAACTTTAAAAATGGCAAAACTCGGAAGAGAATTGCGGGCAAAAGGCATCGATGTAATTGATTTGAGTTTGGGGGAGCCCGATTTTGATACCCCAGCCCACATTAAGGAAGCTGCAAAAAAGGCGGTAGACGATAATTACTCTCACTACACGCCCGTAGCCGGTTACCTGGATCTGCGTGAAGCAGTTTGCACAAAATTAAAACGCGATAATAATCTTGATTATAAACCTGAAAACATTGTAGTATCTACAGGTGCCAAGCAAAGCCTTGCAAACGCTATCCTGGCAGTAGTAGACGATAATGAGGAAGTCATCATTCCCACCCCTTACTGGGTTACCTATAGTGAACTGGTAAAAATTGCCCGGGGTAAGGTGGTAGAAGTTAGAACTACCGTAGAGAATGGTTATAAAATAACGCCGGCTGAACTGGAAGCTGCTATTACCCCAAAAACAAAAATGTTCCTGTTCTCTTCTCCCTGTAATCCTTCGGGTGCAGTGTACAGCAAAGCTGAGCTGGAAGCGCTGGCAGTGGTGTTCCGCAAACATCCCAATATCTATATTATTTCTGACGAAATCTATGAGTATATCAATTTCGTGGGCAGCCACGAAAGCATCGCCCAGTTCAGTGATTTAAAAGACCGCATTATTATTATTAATGGGTTAAGTAAGGGCTTTGCTATGACCGGCTGGCGCCTGGGCTATATTGCTGCCAATACAGAAGTAGCCAAAGGCTGTGAAAAATTACAGGGCCAGTTTACCAGTGGTGCCACTGCGGTTACACAGCGTGCTGCAATAGTAGCGCTGACAGGTGATTTAAAGCCATCAGTAGAGATGACAGAAGAATTTACGCGCCGCCGTAAAAGAGTATTGGAAATTATTAAAGATGTGCCCGGTGTAAAGTGTTTTGAACCAGAAGGCGCTTTTTATATTTTCCCGGATGTAAGTTATTATTACGGTAAGAGTGATGGCACTACTACGGTTGCCAATGCAGCTGATTTTTGCATGTATCTTTTAAATACGGCAAACGTGTCCTCTGTTATGGGCGATGCGTTTGGCGAACCCAATTGTGTTCGTTTTTCCTTTGCCAACAGTATGCAGAATATTGAAAGAGCCTGGGTAAGAATTAAAGATGCCCTGGCGAAATTGAAATAAGTGCTGCATTGCAGCGTATATAGTAAAGCCGGAATGTAAAGTTCCGGCTTTTTTATTGGTGCAAGGTTGATGGTTGTTTTATTTATAATACGCCCCGCTGCAGGAATACAGCAGGGTAGTATTATTCATGATTGCTTACACTAAAAAGTATTGAGATATACTGCTGTTGCGGTAACATGCGTTGAGGCAGGTTAATGCCGTTTGCAGCCTGTAGTATATCAATCATCTGTCAGTTTTATATTTCCTACCCTGTTGCCTATCTCTTTTGCCATTGCCAATCCTGTATTGATGGACGGCTGTGTGTGAATGCCGCCGTACAACCTGGAGATGCCGGCTTCTTCTGCTGCAGCAAAAATTGAATTGTAGGTCCGTGTGGGGTAGCCGCGGAAATCATAGGAGTGGTCTACTACTTTTACATGATCGCCCAATACCCTGGTGGCTGCCTGCATTACTGCACCTGTTACAAAAGCATGCGCGGCGGGGTATTCAGGATGCGGGGGTGTTGGGATAAATGGCAGCCAGTTAGGATCTATTACTTTACGTATATAAGTAACCGGTCTCAGCAAGTTATAGGTGTACTTCGATCTGAAGCATACGATAGCTCCGTCTCTTTCTGCAATACCGGTTTTGGCATAGGTTTCTGCCGCAATGGCCAGGCTGGCACCCGTCTGTTCCAGGGCTTGCGTAACCAATAGAAAATCATGACCGGGAGGTGTATAGCCAATACCATTGCCCTGATCTACCCAGAACAAAGCAATATTTTTCTGTTCGGTGGTCAATGTTTGGGAAACATCATAGACATTTTTCTGGATTTTATAAAAATCGGAGTTTAACACTTCAGAATAAGGCGCTACAAACGCAGGAGAAACGCCGGAAAGGTGTGCCGCAACAAAAGTTCTGGCAGTGCCGATGTATGGATTTATTCCGTTGGCAAAAGCCGGTGGGGTAGCCACCCAGGAGCCAGGGAATACAGGTGGCACATAACCAGCATTGGAAGTATTTATATTGTCTGTTAAATACCAGTTGTACACGGCTGTTGCAATACTTTTTCCAAAAGCCTGTGAACGGGTAAATACTGCCGAATTTTCCGAAGGTTTCAATTTTTCATTATATGCATTTTCCAGCGAATCGATACTGGCCAGATTGGCGGGGGTTAAGC
>JANPGT010000455.1:0-4083 GCA_031424135.1 Chitinophagaceae bacterium | reverse complement strand
CACGGAGAAATAGTTCTTAGTTTATAGTTTTTAGTTCTTAGTCCGTTTGCCAGTTTCGCCTTTATTGTGTTTTTTTCGCCGTTGTTGGTATTATCACCAACAACTTAATGTTTACAAGATCATAAATATCAGCCTTTATATGTTATCCATCCATCGTCATTACGGATTGTTTTTTTTTGCAGCAACAGCCACATTTTTATTGGCCAGTTGCCAACAGCCATCAAAGGACTATACTTCCTGGCCGCAGTACAAAGGCTCCAATGAAAATATTCATTATTCGTCGCTTACACAGATAGATACCACTAATGTAAAGCAGCTGCAGGTGGCCTGGGAATACCATACCGGCGATGCAGATACTGCCAATCATTCGCAGATACAGTGCAATCCAATTATCATTGATGGAACAATGTTTGGCGTGTCGCCCCGCATGAAATTGTTTGCAGCCGATGCAGCAACCGGAAAGGAAAAATGGCAGTTCAATCCTTTTGATTCGCTGGCAGGCAATAAAAGAACTTTTTTTATTATGAACAATTCCAGGGGAGTGGCTTACTGGACGGATGGCGCTAATGACAAACGTATATTTTATACCGCAGGTTCAGACCTGTATTGTGTTGACGCGGGCACCGGTAAGACTTTGCCGGGTTTTGCAGACGGTGGTAAACTGGATCTGCACAACGGCCTTGACCGTGACGTGAATGATTTATTTATAACGGCTACATCCCCCCCAATTATTTTTAACGACTTGCTGATCATTGGCTGCAGGGTAGATGAAGGACAACATGCTGCCCCCGGTCATATACGTGCTTTTGATGTGCGCACCGGCAAGCGCCGCTGGATTTTTCATACCATTCCGCAACCGGGTGAGTTTGGTTTTGATAGCTGGAAAGACAGTACCGCTTATAAATACATTGGTGGCGCCAACGCCTGGGGTGGTTTTAGTCTTGATAAAAAAAGAGGAATTGTTTTTGCCTGTACCGGCTCCGCTTCTTACGATTGGTATGGTGGCAAAAGACTGGGCAATAATCTTTTTTCAAACAGCGTACTGGCCCTGGATGCGGCCACGGGAAAATATATCTGGCACTTTCAGACCGTACATCATGATGTGTGGGACAGGGACATTCCTTCTGCACCGGCATTGATCACCATTAACAAAGACGGCAAACCGGTTGATGCAGTAGTGGTTACTACCAAATCTGGTTTTATTTATGTGTTTGACAGGGAGAACGGAAAACCGCTATTCGATATTGAAGAAAGAAAAGTACCGCAACAAACTGATTTGGCAGGCGAAGAACTGGCGCCCACGCAACCGCACGCTGTAAAGCCCGCACCATTTGTTCGGCAGCTGTTCACAGAAAAAGATATCAATCCATTACTGCCCGATTCATCATACCAGGAAGTAAAAAAACGCTGGGCTTCTTACAAAACTGATAATATGTTTAACCCACCTTCATTACAGGGTACGGTGGTGTTTCCGGGGCTGGATGGGGGGGCAGAATGGGGTGGTCCAACTTTCGATCCAAAAACCGGGCTGCTCTATATTAATGCCAATGAAGTGTCATGGGTGATACAGGCCATTCCAGTTACCAATGAAAGCATCAATAATGAAACCTATGCCATGGCAGGGCAGCGTTTATACCAGGCCAACTGCATGACCTGCCATGGCCCGGAGCGAAAAGGCTCGGGCAATTTTCCTTCTATTGTAAATGCAAAAAGCAAGTATACCTCATTGTCACTGGACACACTGCTGCAATCAGGCAGAAGAATGATGCCGGCTTTCAGGCAGCTGGATGAAATACAGAGAAAAGCCATTGCTGCTTTTGTGCTGGATAACGGCGACAAAGCAAAAAAATACCTTGACAGCAATGAGCAAAAGCACAAAGCCCATTTTACCGTGCCTTATTCCATAACCGGCTACAACAAATTTTTGAGCAAAGAAGGCCAACCGGCCATTGCACCACCATGGGGTACACTCAATGCGGTTGATCTCAATACGGGTGAGTATGTATGGAAGAAAACGCTGGGTAATGATCCGGAGTTTGGCGCCAACAGTAAAACTCCTACCGGCGCAGAAAACTACGGCGCTTCTATTGTAACTGCGGGCGGCCTGCTTTTTATAGCGGCTTCAAAAGACGGGAAGTTCCGGGCTTTTAATAAAAGAACCGGGGAATTGCTCTGGGAAGCAGGTTTGCCGGCACCAGGCTATGCTACGCCGGCCATGTACGAGCTGGATGGCAAACAATATATTGTTATAGCATGTGGCGGTGGTAAAATGAAAACAGTTTCAGGGGATAGTTATGTAGCGTTTGCATTACCGGGCAAATAATTTTTGACAGGGGTTGATGTTAAAGACCATAGATGGTGTAAGGTATTTTATTGCGCGTCGTGCAGGGACTACGCTTAACGCTGCTTGCCGAAAGCAATTAAACCGTGATCCTGTTTAGCATTTAACTATGGACTCATACGCTGGATGGGTAAGTACAGGACAGCCGAAAAATGAAATAGTTGTATATTCCCCCATAAATTTTAACGATGCTGCTATTTGGGAAAATGCATGCTGCTTTCAGTATGTGCCGCGTTACTTTTTGTTTACTGCTGGCTGTAGTTTTTGGAACAGGCTGTAATCAAAATACCCCCGCTAATGCTGCGGGCACTGCTAATCTGTATGAGTATACAGACCAGCTGGAGCCACGCTGGAGCTCACCCGAGAATATAAACGGTACCAAAGGTGCCGGTGGTAAAGAAAACAACGGGGCCAAAGGACATCCTTACGATTCCATCCCGGCCGGGCAATCAAAAGAACTGCTGAACATCCAATCATCCGGTATCATTCACCGTATATGGATTACCATCAATGACCGCTCTCCTCAGATGCTGCGCTCACTTGTGCTGCAGATGTACTGGGACAATGAAACGACACCGGCCGTATCGGTTCCCTTTGCTGATTTTTTTGGCGTAGGTCTTGGCAGAACCACTGCTTTCCAAAATGCACTCTTTGCAAATGCAGAAGGCAGGGCATTTGTAAGTTTTATTGCCATGCCCTTTAAGAAAGGAGCACGTATTGTAGTTACCAATGAATCCGGTAAATCGCTGCGCAATATTTTCTTTGATGTAGACTACAGCCTGCTGTCTTCCTGGAACGATAACTATCTCTATTTTCATGCCTGTTGGCGCCGCGATACTGCCACTACGGTAGGCAAAGATTTTGAATTGCTGCCGCAGGTGAATGGCCGGGGGCGGTTTCTTGGAACGAATATCGGCGTCAATGGCAATCCCGCTTACCGCAAATCATGGTTTGGAGAAGGTGAAGTGAAAATGTTCCTTGACGGTGACAAAGAATATCCCACTATTAACGGTACTGGTACTGAAGATTATATTGGCACGGGATGGGGGCAGGGCAGGTTTATTAATAATTACAGTGGCTGTACAGTAGCCAGTGACTCATTACTGCAGTGGGCCTTCTACCGGTACCACATACCTGATCCTGTTTATTTTAAAAAAGACTGCCGGGTAGTAATACAGCAGATAGGGGGCGATGCCACTGATAGTGTTGCTACCTACCAGCAGGAAGGCGCAGCACTGGTGCCTGTAACTACGGATGGTGCAAAATTTAACCGGCTGTATACAAAGGGCAGCCCAGCCAATCTGAAGGATACCACGCTGGGCAAAGGCTGGACGAATTTTTACCGTAGTGATGATGTATCTGCCACAGCTTATTTTTACCTGGACAAGCCCGGGAGTGATTTACCTGCGCTGCAACCGCTGGCGATACGCACCTGGAACCTGAAGGCTGCTAAATGATGCGGGGGCGGTTGAAGAATTTGTTGCTGTACAAGTGAGTGATCCCGCATCAGGTGCGGGACAAGCTACAACGAAGCGAAATAGAATTACAAATGTCTGTTAATAATAAATGTATAATAAATAACCAATATGAAATTTCTGTCAATTGCTTTTTTGCTGCTTGCTCAAACAACTGTTGCCCAAAAATTAGTAGTAGCTGATCTCTCCTGCGAGCATAAAGTAAATCCAATAGGGGTTGACGTTAGTGCACCGCGGCTGAGCTGGAAACTCAGCGGTCCCGGCAGA
>JANPGT010000454.1:0-3181 GCA_031424135.1 Chitinophagaceae bacterium | reverse complement strand
CAAAAAAATGCAAATGAGGTGAAGTGCAGCAATGCTGCGGAATTAACGGTTATTTGTTAAAGTACTTTAAGAAATGCGCTTCATAACTGCTGCCGGTGGGTATCTCCTGGTCTGCAATAGTTACCATCCTGTTACGGTAGCTTTCAATGCGGTTAAAGGGAACAATGTAAGAGCGGTGTATCCGTACAAAATCATTGGAAGGCAGTTTTTCCATTATGGCTTTCATGGTCATACGTGCCACCACCGCCTGGCTGCCGGCAATATGAATCTTAAGGTAATCATCCAGGCCCTCTATATAAATGATATCTGTTAGCGCAATTTTCAGCAGGCTGTAATCGGCCCGTATAAAAATGTATTTCGGTATTTCTGTATTGCCCTGTTTTTTGTACTGATAGTACTCTGCTGCTTTGGCAACCGCCTGCTGAAAGCGGCCCAGGGTAAATGGCTTCAGCAGGTAATCAACGGCGCTTACATTAAACCCCTCTACCGCGTATTCACTAAAGGCGGTCGTGAATATTACCATGGTATCCTGCTTCACCGTTTTGTAAAAATCGATACCGTTGATAGAAGGCATCTGTATATCCAGGAAGAGCAGGTCTACCGGGAACCGGCGCAGGTGTTTCAATGCCTCTGCAGGCATGGTAAATGTTTTGTCCAGTACCAGCCCTTCTGTTCTGCCGCAAAAATTTTCTATCAGTTTCAGGGCAGGTGGTTCATCGTCTATGGCAATGGCTTTCATCATCGCAGGTTTATTTTTAATAAGACCACGTATTCCTTTTCATCCTCATTTATCAGCAGTTCGTGTTTGGAAGGATAGAGCAGCTGCAGCCGGTTCCTGGTATTTTCCAGTCCAATATTTTGCCTGATGGTGCCGGCATTTACTGTTATTACTTTTGAATTGCTAACCAGCAGCTGCATTGTTTCTTCCGCAATGTCTATCTCAATGGCAATCACAGAAGACTGTTCCGGGTTAACTCCGTGCTTGAACGCATTTTCTATAAAAGAGATCAGCACCAGCGGTGCTATTTTTTTGCCTGCAGTGGCGCCGGTAACATGGTATTTTACCTGCACCGTATGGCCCAGTCTTATCTTCTGCAGTTCAATATAATCAGAAATGTAATTGATTTCTTTTTCAAGCGATACAAAATCATTATGGGCCTCGCTGATCACATAACGCATCATGCCAGACAGTTTAACTACGGCTGTTGCTGTACCGTCTGCATTCTCCTGTATGGCAGAAGAATATATACTGTTCAGTGTATTAAAAAGAAAATGCGGGTTTATCTGCGCTTTCAGGTAAGAGAGTTCAGCATTCAGTTTTTCTTTCTCGGTTTGCCGCAGGCGGTTATTGAGCCTGATGAGTGCAGATAAGATAAGCACAATGGAGAACTGGAACAGGTGTTCAAACCTGGGGATGCCCGGCCCGGTGCCCGGGTGCTGGGCCCCACCCTGCGGAGGGCCATCGGTAAACACCTCATTGGGTGGCGGCATGCCGGACATATGGTTGCCGGGTATCAGCAGGTCAGGCAACAATGCTACCAGCATGTAGCAGCCGGCAATACTGGCAAAGTAAAAAAAATACTGTTCTTTGAAATACAGCTTTGGCAGCAGCAGGAAATAATTCAGGTAGAAAAATAAAAGGATCAGGGTATAGCTCAAAAAGTCTTCCTGGAAGGGGCGGAGTTGCAGAAACCGGAAATTCCAGGAAACATCGGGCGACAACAATACCGGCAGCGATAAAAAAGCAATGCAGCCAATGATGTGTATGAGTAACTGTCCCGTCTTACTTTTCATTGCCGGCAAAGTTAGCGCCCTGTTATTAAGTTTGTAAGGCCTGCCCGATAATTGAGGTAACAGGCTGCAATTTGCCGGAGAACAGGCATAAGTGTTCGAAACCCTGGATCTGATATTTTAATTTCAACATTCGTAGCGGACATCGCTTCACCCCGGCGGGGTGATTTGTGGGTAGTATCAATTAGATTTTTTTTACGTTCTGTAGGAACGTTTTGTGCTTGTTGCCCGCATTTGCACAAAGCGTACTTACGGCACGCCTTTCATCCAGAAATATGTTTTCTACCCATAAAATGTTCCGCTGGAACATGTTTCGAACACTTATGGAGAACAGGTGCCGGTGGACTAATACTTTAGCCAACAGTATTGTAAACCACCCGGTGAATTTCGTTTTTAATCTTTTCAAAAGCGGTTGGTCATTTTCGCTACCATAGTGTATAAGCAGCATCGCCTGGAGCGCATAACAAATATAGCAATAAGCAGCAGGCAGGAGAGCATGCGGTAAACGTAAAAGAAAGGGGTTGTATTTACTGCCTGGTATAGGCAAAGGATTTTGTGTTCTCGGGGGGTATATCGGCCTTGCCGGGTGTATAAAAATCCCTGAACTCCAGCCGGAGCGTAGTTCCTTTTTTGGCCGTTGATGTACGCACATGCAGCACAGAAGAGAAATGCTTCTGGTAGGTCCCCAGCACATAAATATCTGCATAGTACCTGCCGGGTTCCAGGTCTTCTATAATTATTTTGTTATTGGGCCCGGGATAAAACACTTTTGTAACAATGCCTGCACCGGAGAGGTTGAATTTATCAAGAATGACCAGCACAGAATCAACGGTTCTGTTTTGATTGGTGGTATTGTCCAGGTTGAGGGTATAATTAATGGTCTTGGTTTTATGCTGTTTCAGCACCGGGGCGCCTCCTGTTTTTGCCAGCGAAGTATCATTGGCTGCATACGAAAGTAAGGATGCATGCAGCATAATGGCGGAGGTTAGGGTGAGGGTACGAATACGCATAAAAAGCGGTTTAAACGCAATAACAACTATTTCAGCTAACAGCGGTGTTTTTTAATGAATGAAATCGGGTTCATCTACAAAGGTCTGACAGTATTTTTACGGATGCAAGCTTTTGCCCTAAAAAAAGCAGCAGGTACTTAGATCCATATAGTCATTACCCTGTAGATAACTGAATTACAGTAGTATTTATTGTTGAAAAGCACGGCAATTTCTTTGCCGGGGCTGGTAAAACTACGTGGTAACACCGGCGGGGGCTATTTCAGTTGTCTTTTGTATAACTGCACTGCATTCTCATACCCCAGGTAAAGGGCGTCGCAAACCAATGCATGGCCAATGGAAACTTCTGCCAGCGCAGGAATATGCTGCGCGAAATATTGCAG
>JANPGT010000453.1:0-8040 GCA_031424135.1 Chitinophagaceae bacterium | reverse complement strand
ACACCCAGCATAATGGTTCTTGGTTTTGGATAAGAGCCAAAGTCGAAACCGGGATTCAGTACGCCGGAGGTAAAATCCGGATTATAGCCCTGGTATTTCTGAAAAGAATACAGGTTCTGTACAGTTGCATAAACCCTGGCATTGGCCAATCCTTTGATAATGTTCTCGCGGAAAGTATAGCCAACAGATACGGTATTTATTCTCAGGTAACTGCCGTTTTGCAACCATCCCGGACGGTTAGAATCTTTAAAATTATTTACATCATCGTCATTTAAACGGGGAACAGTAGTATTGGTGTTGGAGGGCGTCCACCTGTTCAGCATATCTGTGCTGTAATTAAGCGAACCGGCAGAATGATGCAGGTCCCGGTACATACGGCTGTTGATTAAATACTTCGCGCTGCCGGAAGCAAAAATGGCCAGGTCGAATTTTTTATAAGATGCAGAGAAACTTAATCCATAGTTGAACTTGGGAATACCACTGCCCAGCGATGTTCTGTCATAGGCTTCGTCTACTACCCCATCCGGTTTGCCGTTTGGCCCGCTGATATCTTTATATTTAACATCGCCTGGTTTAAGTACTGCACCAAATTGAGTGGCATGCGCTGTAATCTCAGCCTGGTTTTGAAAAATACCTTCATATACAAATCCGTAGTGTTCGCCTACTTCGCCGCCTACCACAGTTTTGGCACCTACGCCAATCAGCGGCTCATTATTACCACCCAGGGCCAGTACTTCATTTTTTACGGTGGAAAGATTGGCCGATACGTCAAAGGTGAAATCACCCTTGGTTTTATGGTAGCCCAAAGAAATTTCTACACCGGAATTGCGCAGCGATGCAGCATTCACTACCGGGTTGATATTTTCAAAACCCACGCTGGCCGGGATGGTAATACCTACTAAGATATCAGTGCTCTTTGCATTGTAATATTCTGCACTCAGATCCAGGTGGCCGTCCAGGAAACTACCATCAAAACCGATGTTGGTGATGGCTTTCGATTCCCACTTGATATCCGGTGAAGCTACCAGGGTTTGTAAGCCGCCGGTATACTGTATACCATTGAATGTGTATACCACGCCGGAATTAATAGTACCCTGGAACTGGTAATCGGCAATCTCCTGGTTACCCAGTTTGCCATAGCTGGCCCTCAATTTCAGTGATGAAATAATGGACTCAGGCACTTTCCAGAATCCTTCTTTGCTGATCCTCCAGCCAACCGATGCAGCCGGGAAATAACCAAACTTGTTGGTGGGCGCAAACCGCGAAGAGCCATCCCTGCGCAGTGAAGCAGACAGCAGGTATTTATCGTCGTAAGAATAGTTCACTCTTCCAAAATAAGAGCTCAATGCGTTGTAAAACTCTGAGCCTTTGGCGGAGCGTGTCTGACCATTGCTGATCACAGGATAGTAAGGCAAAGTGAATCCTTCTGCCCTGCTCTCTCTTAATACAGCGCTGCCATAGCGATAAGACTGGCCGGCCAGTGCCTCTACTGCATGTTTGCCAAAGTTTTTCTGGTAATTCAGGGTGTTTTCAACAGAGGCGTTGGTATATACCCTTGAATTGTCGTTCAGGCGGGCGATATCGCTGCTAAAGAACTTGCCCAGGTAAAAAGCAGGCTGCCAGGTATAGTCGCGGGTAATGGTTTTATCATAACTCAAACTTGTTTTAAATTTTAAGTTATGGCCATTGTTTTTCAGCAGCTTCACCTCGCCATATACGTTGGCGAAAGTTCGGTCTACATCTACATAGTTTTTGAGGATGCTGTTGATGCCGATACCATTCAAAGAATTGGCGCCATTAAATTCTGACGAAGAACCGCCAAAACCATTCAGGTTGGCTGCATCGTAGACCGGCATAGTAGGGATGGCCACCACCAGCGTACCAATCAATGGAGGAATGCCACCCAGCAGGATATCATCCCTGAACGTAAGCGTGTTTTCGTGTGAGTGCGTATAGTTAAATGACTCGCCTATTTTAAATATGCCTTTCTCTGCCGAGGTATTTATACGTGCATTATAACGTTTATAGTCAGGTCCGTTTCCTGCATAAGTACCTTTGTTGTCAAAATAATCAAGCGAGATATTATAAGTGTTGTTGGTACCACCGCCAGACAGGCTGATATTGTGGTTCTGACGGGTGCCATTTTTTAGTCCCTCTTTCTGCCAGTCGGTATTGATGGTGCTTACAAAGCCGGGGTTAGCAGGGTTGTTTGCAGGGAAAAGCGGTTTACCTGCATTGGTGCGCGATTCATTGTTGAGCAACTGGTATTGTTCGCGGTTGGTTACATCCTGTCGTTGCCAAACCTTATCGGCGCCATAGTAACCACTGTAGTTTACCCGCATGGCGGTATTCTTTTTACCCTGTTTGGTAGTAATAATGATAACACCGTTGGCGGCCGCGGCGCCGTAGATAGCTGCGGCAGACGCATCTTTCAATACTGTCATGGTTTCAACATCGTTGGGACTAAAATCCCGGATGCCGGCGCCGGGAACGCCATCTACTACATAAAAGGGTTGTGATCCGCCAAAGGTGCTGAATCCCCTGATCCGCACACTGGGAGAAGCACCCGGTTGCCCATCACTGTTAACGGCAACACCGGTCGCCCGGCCCTGCAGCAACTGCGAAACGTCGCTGGTAGTGTATTTTTTTATATCGTTAACGTTGATATCACTTACTGCACCCGTAAGGTCTTTTTTCCGCTGGGTACCATAACCTACTACTACTACATCGCTCAAAATATTGGCATTGGTAGCCAGTTCTATATTGAGGTTGGCAGCAGGACCGCTTACTTTAACCTGATACGAAGTGTATCCCACAGAAGAGACCAGCAGTACATCACCATTGGCGGCGGCAATACTGAAGCTGCCATCTGCAGCGGTAATAGCATTTATTTTTTTGCCCTTTACCGAAATAGTAGCACCCGCTACCGGTTTGCCTTCCTTGTCTTTTACTACTCCGCCAACGGGCAACTGCGCATGGGCTGTAAAACTAATGAGCAACACCCACAGCAGCGCACAGAGCGCCAGGCATTTACTCATGGATGAATAGGAACTTTTACTTTTTTTCATACAGCGTCTGTTTGGTTTTTATTTTTAATTGTCATTCTAACATTTATAAAAAATCTTATAAAAAAACAGCCCTTCCGGCAAATATATTTCTACAACGGCGCCCGGAAAAGCGGTGTCATTTCAATATGGTGACTATATAGTTTGGTGGCGTTACTAAGTCCGGTAGTACACATTGCGAAAGCCTTAAAAAGAAAGCTGGAAAAAGCGGCGAAAGCCAGGAATGCAAAGAAAGATCCTATAAATGGATGCAAAACAAACTGCAAAAGAAGTAATATCCCAAGAGTGAATATCATATGGCAAGCATGGTTTGGTTACAGGAACCGGCAAATACAGGGTGAAATTGCTGCTAAACATTTTAATCTACCCGTCATATCGTATCAATATTTCATCAAAATGTCTTAGAAAGGAGAACCACGGTGGTCCGGGGTACAGAGTGGGCGCGGAGATATTTACTTTGAGGCGTTTTCCGCCAGTGCATTTTAAGGCTGTTGAAGTTCAGGTGAACTCTTTCTTACGCTATGCTGATCAAACGTGTTACCTCTAATTTCATTTGGCTCCTTGTAAGCCGTGCCTCCCTGGTACAGTGGTTCAAGGAGACCAGATTGTTATCTTTGTTCATTATTACTTATCTTGATTTGCTTGAAGAAAACCATTCTGATATTTGCAACCCTGCTGTTTACTAGCCGCCTGCTACAGGGACAGTCCTGGTATTTCCGGCATTTCCAGGTAGAAAACGGGCTTTCCAACAACGCGGTCATCTGCAGTGTTCAGGATAAAAATGGGTTTCTATGGTTTGGTACCAAAGACGGGCTGGACAGGTTTGATGGGTACAGTTTTAAGATTTTCAGGAGCGACCCGGGCGATAGCGGCAGTATTGGCAGTAATTTCATCCATTCTTTATACGAAGACCGGAACGGGATACTCTGGGCAGGCACTGAAAATGGCTTATATCAGTATGATGCAGCTACAGAAAGCTTCCGGCTTTTCCCCACCAGCAGCAATGCACAGGTAACTGCTATTGAAATGGATGCGGCAGGCAATCTTTGGTTCATTGCGGGGTTTACCCTTATCCAGTACAATAAAGAAAAAAAACAGCTTATATATTACAACCCCGGCCAGTATTTTGAGGCCACTTCTATTTGCCAGTCTGCAGACCACACCCTGTGGGCATCTACCACAACAGGCTTGCTGAAAAAATATAACCCCGTTACCAATGATTTTTCTGATATTGATATGTTTGCCCATTCGCCAAAAAACGGTAACCGCTGGATAGAGAAGCTGTACTGTACCAGCAACGGCAATTTGCTGGTGGGTACTTCTGTACATGGCGCCAAACTGTTTACCATCAGTACCGGCGACTATACAGATATTCTTACCTATAACCCCGATAAGACAGCCATTTTTGTACGCAATTTTGTGCAAACAGCGCCCGATGAATGCTGGATAGGGACAGAGTCGGGCATTTTCATTTATAACATGAAAACCGGCAAGCTGCTTAACCTGAAAAAAAAATACAATGACCCCTACTCTATTTCAGACAATGCAGTGTATACTTTTTGCAAAGACAAAGAAGGGGGTATTTGGGCAGGCACTTATTTTGGCGGCATTAACTATTATCCGAAGCAGTACAATTCTTTTACACGAATTTTTCCCCGCAGCGGCGAAAATTCGCTGAGTGGTTATGTGACCCGCGAAATACACCAGGATGAAAAGGGCCAGCTATGGATTGGTACAGAAGATGCGGGCCTGAACAAAATGGATACAGGTACCGGGCTGTTTACCCAGTTTCAGCCCACTGGTGCCAGAGGCAGTATTTCTTACACAAATATCCATGGCCTGCTGGCCAATGGCAACGAATTGTGGATAGGTACTTTTGAACATGGACTGGATGTAATGGATCTGCGTACAGAGAAAGTCGTCCGCCACTACGCACAGGATACCGGCGTACATAATTTGCGGAGTAATTTTATTTATTGTATCTACCAGACGCCGGAGAAGGAAATTATGCTGGGCACCACCCGCGGTGCATATACCTATAACCGGCAGGAAGATAATTTTACGCCATTGCCGGGTGTTCCGCTCTACAACTGGTATTCTTCACTGCTGAAAGATGCCAACGGTATTATATGGGCAGGCACTTATGGTAACGGCCTGCACTTTTATAATACTATCACAAAACAAATCGGCAATTTTAGTTTTGATGCCAGGCAGCACAGCAGCCTCAGCAGTAACCGGGTTAACAGCCTTTTTGAAGACAGCCATAAAAACCTGTGGGTAGCCACCGAAGGCGGTTTGTGTAAATTCAATCCCTCTTCCAATGATTTTACACGCTATACCACGCAGAAAGGATTCCCCACTAATTTTATACTGAGCATACTGGAAGACGAAAAGCAGCAATTGTGGATCAGCACTTCAAAAGGGTTGGTTTGCTTTAACCCCGCCAATGGCCAAATAAATACTTATACAAGGGTAAACGGTTTACTGAACGACCAGTTCAATTTTAGTTCAGCCTACAAAGACGCCAATGGCCGCATGTATTTTGGCAGCGTAAAAGGAATGATCAGTTTTGCACCTGCCGATTTCATACAGAATAATTTTACACCGCCGGTGTACATCACCGGCTTTCAGGTAAACAACCGCGACCTGCTGATTTCAAAAGAGAGGTCGCCCCTGCAGAAGTCCATCCTGTATACAGATAAAATTACGCTCGATTACAGCCAGTCTACTTTTAGTATTGACTTTGCATCGCTGAGTTATACAGCACCGGAGATGTCTGAATACGCGTATAAAATGGAGGGGTTGGACAAAGACTGGACCTACCTGAAAACAAACCGTAAAGTCTATTTCACAGAATTGTCTGCCGGCACCTACGTATTTAAAGTGAAGGCCAGCAACAGCAGCCGCGTATGGAACCAGCAGGAGACAACGCTTACCATTGTAATACTGCCGCCATGGTGGGCGGGTAACTGGGCCTATACCTGTTATGCACTGGCCGGCCTGCTGCTTGTTTACTACCTGGTGTATAATTATCACCGGCAGATTGAAGAAAAGAACAGGCGAAAAATAGAGCAACTGGAAATTGCAAAAGAAAAAGAAATCTTCCGCGCTAAAATGGATTTTTTTACCAACGTAGCGCATGAGATAAGAACACCTTTAACACTGATTAAGGGGCCGCTTGAAAAAGTCATCCGCAAATCTGCCGATACCCCCGGTATTGGTGACAGCCTGCGGATAATGGAAAGAAATACAGACCGCCTGATCAACCTCAGCAACCAGCTGCTGGATTTCAGGCAGACAGAAATACAGGGCTTCAGCCTTAATTTTATAAAAGCAAATATTGCCGGGCAGCTGGAAGAAAACTGGATTAATTTTAAACCACTGGCCGAGCAGAAAAATCTTTCCTATGCCATTGATCTGCCCCCGGCGCCCGTATTTGCCTCGGTAGATACGGAAGCGTTTAATAAGATACTGGGTAATCTTTTCAGTAACGCCGTAAAATATGCCGCTACTGCTGTACATGTTACACTATTGCCTGTTACTGAAGCAGACGGCTATTTTACCATTGAAGTTAAAAATGATGGATACCTGATTCCCGGAGATATGAAAGACAAAATATTTGAGCCATTTTTCCGGCTGAGGGAAACAGAAAAACAAAAAGGCACGGGCATTGGACTGGCGCTTTCTTTGTCGCTGGTACAATTGCATAAGGGCACACTGGTATTGAAAACGCCCCCCGCTGATATGAATGTATTTATACTAAGATTGCCCCTGTTGCAGGACCCTACTTTTAACGTGTTGCAACAAAGAACAGAAGAGGCACCAGTAAACGCTGTAAAAAACGATTGATGAAACCAGTACTATTGCTGATAGACGATAACGAGGAGATTCTTGAGTTTCTTGAACATGAACTGAATGAAAAGTATACCGTTATAAAGGCCCTGCATGGGCAGGATGCGCTGGCTAAACTGAAGGAGGATGCAGTGCAGCTGATCATCTGCGATATCATGATGCCGGTAATGGACGGGTTTGAATTGTGCCGGATTGTAAAAACCAATTTTGAATACAGCCATATTCCCATCATACTGCTAACCGCGCGCAACACACTGCAGTCAAAGATTGAGGGGCTGGAACTGGGGGCAGATGCCTATATTGAAAAACCGTTCTCCCCGGATTACCTGCGTGTACAAATTGCCAACCTGCTGGCCAACCGTGCCAAGATTAAAGAATATTTTGCCAGTTCACCCCTGGTGCATATTAAAAGCATGGCGTATTCAAAAGCAGACGAACTTTTCCTGGAAGCCATCAATGAATCTATTAATAACAACCTTGAAGACACCGGGCTGGATGTGGAGAAACTGGCTAAGCTGGTAAACATGAGCCGGCCCACCCTGTACCGTAAGATCAAACTCATCAGTGATCTTACGCCCAATGAGCTGATAAACATTACCAGGTTAAAAAAAGCGGCTGAACTGCTGGCGGCAGGCGACTATAAAATGTATGAAATTGCTGATATGGTAGGCTATGGGTCGCAGACCAATTTTGGCCGGAATTTTCTTAAGCAGTTCGGCATGACGCCTTCGGAATACCAGCTGAACAAACAGCAGGAAAAAGGCGGCCATAAGTAAAACAGTGGTGGCTCATGGGCCGGTTTTCACTGTATGAAACAGTTATCAGGCCCTCAAACCTACTTCTACACAGTTTTGGTTAACATCAATCACAAAATTTACCATCAGCTCGCAACCTCTTCCCGGTGCAGTTTTAATCTGTACTTCGCCGTTGCAGAGTTCCGTGCGGCTGGTAATATTTTGCAGCCCTACCCCGTTTCTTTTCTTTTTAAGATCAAAGCCAATGCCATCGTCTTTCACTGTCAATTGTAATTTATCTGCTTTGCGGTGAAGGCGCAACCAAACTGTGTTGGCACTGGCATGCTTCATAATATTATTCAGCTGTTCCTGTACAATCCTGAAAATAG